>NZ_JBFRMM010000011.1:0-21918 GCF_041470465.1 Vibrio sp. 10N.261.55.F4
AATTTTCCGGATTGGTATTACCAAGTAGTTCCTTTACTCCAGACATAAAAAAACCCTAGATAAACATCTAGGGTTTTTGCTTTTTACAAAAGAAAAATTAGTTAATTACTTTTTCTTCAGCTTGTGCAGCTTGGTCTGCTTGGATAGCCGTTAGAGCTACTGTGTAAACGATATCGTCTACTAGAGCGCCACGAGACAAGTCATTTACTGGCTTGCGCATACCTTGAAGCATTGGACCGATAGATACTAGATCTGCTGAACGCTGTACAGCTTTGTAAGTCGTGTTACCCGTGTTTAAGTCTGGGAATACGAATACTGTCGCTTTACCTGCAACTGGAGAGTTAGGCGCTTTAGAAGCGGCTACGTTTTCCATGATTGCTGCATCGTACTGTAGAGGACCGTCGATCACTAGATCAGGACGCTTCTCTTGAGCAAGTTTCGTTGCTTCACGTACTTTATCTACGTCTGCACCCTTACCAGATTCACCAGTAGAGTAAGAGATCATAGCAACGCGTGGGTCGATACCGAATGCCGCAGCAGAATCTGCAGATTGGATAGCGATTTCAGCAAGCTGTTCAGCTGTTGGATCTGGGTTGATCGCACAGTCACCGTATACAAGAACTTGATCAGGCAGAAGCATGAAGAAGATCGAAGATACGATAGAAGCATCAGGAGCAGTCTTGATGATCTGGAACGGAGGAACGATAGTGTTCGCCGTTGTGTGAACAGCACCAGAAACTAGGCCGTCAACTTCGCCAGCTTCAAGCATCATAGTACCTAGGAATACTGAATCTTCTAGCTTCTCACGAGCAACAACTTCAGTCATACCTTTAGCGCCACGAAGTTCTACTAGACGAGCTACGTAGTTTTCGCGAACTGATGCAGAATCGATGATCTCAACGCCAGCGCCAAGCTCAACACCTTGCTGCGCTGCAACGCGACGGATTTCTTCAGGGTTACCTAGAAGTACACACGTTGCGATACCGCGCTCAGCACAGATAGCCGCAGCTTTAACTGTACGTGGCTCATCACCTTCAGGAAGAACGATGCGCTTAGCCGCTTTACGAGCAAATTCAGTTAGCTGGTAACGGAATGCTGGTGGGCTTAGACGACGGATGCCTTGAGTACCTTCAGATAGAGAATCAATCCAAGGGCCATCAATGTGGCTTGCAACGTGATCGTTAACGAACTCGATACGCTCTTTATCGTCTGCAGGAACTTCTAGGTTGAAGCTCTGTAGGTTTAGAGATGTCTGCCAAGTGTTACCTTGAGCCTTGAAGATCGGTAGACCTGAAGCGAATGCTGGTGCACAAAGGTTAGCAATGCTTTCTGGAATGTCGTAACCGCCAGTAAGCAGGATTGCGCCAATCTCAACACCGTTTTTCGCAGCAAGAGCCGCAGCAACGATAACGTCAGGACGGTCTGCAGAAGTTACTAGCAGTGAGCCTGGTTTGAAGTGCTCAATCATGTGCGGTAGAGAACGTGCACAGAAAGTGATGCTCTTAATACGACGAGTTGAGATTTCACCTTCGTTAACGATTTCAGCGTTAAGGTGCTTAGCCATATCAACCGCACGAGTTGCGATTAGATCGATGCTCCATGGCACGCAGCCAAGAACACGGATAGGGCTAGAGTTGAAGATTTGCATTACTTCAAGGTTCGCTTGCTGAGCGCTGTCTGCATCATCAAAGATTTCAGATAGGTCAGGGCGAGTACGGCCAGCCTCATCAACAGGAGCGTTAAGCTTGTTGATGATTACGCCTTTGATGTTTTTGTTCTTAGTACCGCCGAAGTTAGAACATGCTACTTCTATACGCTCTTTAAGCTGCGTAGGGTTGTCAGTACCAGGAGTCGCAACGAATACGATCTCCGCGCCAAGTGTTTTTGCGATTTCCGCGTTCACTTGGTTAGCAAATGGGTGCTTACGAGTAGGTACTAGACCTTCGATTAGCGTAACTTCTGCGTCTTTGTTGATCTTGTTGTATTGCTCAACAACAGACTCAAGAAGCTCGTCCATTTTTTCGCTACCGATCAAAGCTTCAGCTTTAGTCATTGCGATTGGCTCACCAATCTTAATGTCGCTGTTTGCGCTGATGATAGTAGACGTTAGATCTGGTTGGTTACCACCGCTGCGAGGCTGAGCGATTGGCTTGTAGAAAGAAACACTTACGCCCTTACGCTCCATAGCGCGAAGAACACCCATGCTAACACTAGTAAGACCAACACCAGCGCTTGTAGGGATAAGCATAATAGTACGTGACATTGACGAACACCTTTGACTATTGGAAATAAAAAAAGCTCAACTGCTATTCCCACCGATATTTAAATTGGGGTAGGAATAGAAGTTGAGCCCCATTTTCTTGATATGAAAAACTGACTAGCTTCGAATGAAGCTAGTCAGGAAAATCAATTAAAGACCTGCTAGTTTCGCAGTGTCTTCAGCAATTACTAGCTCTTCGTTAGTAGAGATAACCATTGCAGGGATACGGCTGTTAGCTGTAGTGATAGTACCTTCGCCGCCGAAACGAGCTTTAAGGTTAGCTTCACCGTCAACTTCGATACCGAAGATGCCTAGGCGGTTAAGAACCATTTCACGGATTGGGCCTGAGTTCTCGCCGATGCCGCCAGTGAAAGTGATTGCGTCTAGACGACCTTCTAGAGTTGCAGTGTAACCAGCTACGTACTTAGCTAGACGGTGACAGAACACGTCCATTGCACGAGTTGCTTCTTCTTTCTCACCGTAGTTGTCTTCAACGAAACGACAGTCAGAAGTCACTTCAGTTAGACCAGCAAGACCAGACTCTTTAGTTAGCATGTTGTTGATTTCTTCAACAGAGTAACCAAGTGCGTCGTGTAGGTGGAAGATGATTGCAGGGTCTAGGTCACCACAACGAGTACCCATTACAAGACCTTCAAGAGGAGTAAGACCCATAGAAGTGTCTACAGATTTACCGTTCTTGATTGCACATACAGAAGCGCCGTTACCTAGGTGACAGTTGATGATGTTAACTTCTTCAACTGGCTTGTTTAGTAGGCCTGCAACTTCACGAGTGATGAATAGGTGAGAAGTACCGTGCATGCCGTAACGACGGATGCCGTGCTCTTTGTACAGGTTGTACGGTAGAGCGTATAGGTAAGACTCAGAAGGCATTGTTTGGTGGAACGCAGTGTCAAAAACAGCAACGTTTTGTAGACCAGGGAAGTTCTGTTGAGCCGCTTCGATACCGATAAGGTGAGCAGGGTTGTGAAGAGGTGCGAAAGTCGCAGCGTCTTGAATACCCTTAAGAACTTCATCAGTGATAAGTGCAGAAGAAGTGAACTGCTCGCCACCGTGTACGATACGGTGACCGATAGCGCCAAGGTTAGCTTTAAGCTCAGGCTTAGAAGCAAGAATAGTTTCTACCATGAAAGATAGTGCTTCTACGTGAGCTGCGCCCGCGCCTAGTTGTGCTTCATGCTTGCCATCAAGTTTCCACTTCATACGAGCTTCTGGAAGACCTAGACACTCAGCAAGACCAGTTAGGTGCTCTGCACCTGTTTCTGCATCAACAACAGCGAATTTAAGAGAAGAACTACCACAGTTTAAAACTAAAACTAGCTTAGACATTAATGACTACCTGTTTATTTTTCTGATCGAAATCAGTTAAGGATGAAAATTAATCTCAAGAATAGTCGAAGCACATAGGCTTGCGTACTAACCTTGGTCAAAAAAACGTTAATTTCCGTATAAAGTGAAAGCGCTCTTTATCAAAAAGAGGCTTGTGCATTCCTTGCAGAAGTCTTCTCAAAGTTGCTTAAATTGTAAATAAGGGCAACAATGAGATTGAGGTCTGCAAATAATAGCGATATTGTGCAAATATAACAAAAAAATTTGAAAGAATATTATTTTTCGTCAAATTTTTGTGTTTTTAGTTGATGATTTCAACTTTTTTTTAATGGGAGACTCATATGAGCAATAGAGTTGGTTTAGCTAGTAGTTTAAAAGATGGCCAAAAGTACATGGATCTCTGGCCCGTCCGAAAAGAGTTAAACGCGATCTTCCCAGAACAACGCATTATTAAAGCGACCCGTTTTGGCGTGAAAGTGATGCCTGCGATTGCCGCTATCAGTGTTCTTACACAAATGGTCTTTAATAATTACCAAGCGATGCCACAGGCTGTGGTTATGGCTTTGTTTGCGATCAGCTTGCCGCTACAAGGTATGTGGTGGTTGGGCAATCGCTCAAATACACAACTTCCGCCGGCGCTAGTATCGTGGTACCGCGAACTGCATGAAAAGATCACTGAAACGGGTTTTGCGTTAGAGCCTATGAAGCCGCGCCCTCGCTATAAAGAATTGGCAATCATTTTAAATCGTGCCTTTCGTCAGTTAGATAAATCCTCAATGGAGCGTTGGTTCTAAAGAATCCCAGCTCTCCCTCTTGTCTGAGAACAACTATTCATCTTCTATAGCTTGTTCTCAGATTTGCTCCTCTTTTTGTTACCTCGCTTACTTTCCGTTTAGCTTACCTGTCCTTATTCACTTGGTTTCTTACCTTCCTCCGAAGTCAATATAACCTTTCTCACATAACTCGAGCCTTGTTGTATTTTTGTTAAATATCACTTCAAGTTATCAATGGTTACTGGTAATAATGTCAATAGTGATTTTGATGTTGTTCTCTTTGAGCGAGTAATGACGGGTAGAGCTTGATTCAGGGAGCGATAATGAGTTCTGTAAGAAAGGTATTGGCAGCGGTTTTAAGTTGCTTGATGTTGCTATGGACTGGCAATGCAATGGCAAACGTTGCCAAAGTGTCGGTTTCACAAGTTGTTGACCATCCAGATCTGAATGCGACACGTTTAGGGCTTCTTGAAGGATTGAGAGCCAATGGTTATGAACCCGGTAAGAACTTAGAATTCTCCTATGAAATGGCGAATGGTAACCCGGCTCAGGCAGCCAAGATTGCCAGAGAGCTCGTCAGTGAAAATCCACATGTACTTGTTGGTATCGCGACACCGACTTCACAAGCCTTAGTGTCGGCGACTCGCTCGATTCCTATCGTGTTTACCGCGGTTACGGATCCTATCGGCGCTAGGCTCGTTAAACAATTAGAAAAGCCGGGGCGTAATGTCACGGGGCTTTCTGACTTATCTCCGATCACTCAGCATGTGTCATTAATCAAAGAACTGCTCCCTGAAGCTAATTCAATCGGTGTAGTTTACAACCCAGCAGAAGCAAATGCCGTTGCGTTAGTTGGGTTATTGAGAAAGGCAACTCGAGATTTCGGTTATACACTTCACACCGAAAAAGCGCTGACTGTTGACGATGTCGAAGCAAAAGCAGAATCCATTGCTAAGAAGTCCGATGTTATCTATGCCTTGACCGATAATACGGTTGCAAGCGGCATGGAGGGTCTTATCAAAGCGGCTAACCATGCAGATACGCCAGTCGTCGCAGGCGCCACATCTTATGTCGGAAAGGGAGCGATTGCTGGTTTAGGTCTAGATTATTATGATGTTGGGGTTCAGACCGCGGATTATGTCGCAGCCATTCTGGAAGGACAGAAGCCCGGGAAGTTGAGTGTCAAAACTGCGCAGAGCTCTCAGCTGGTGGTCAACCTAGATGCTGCTCGTGAGCTTGGCGTGACAGTGCCTCAATCTGTGATTGAGCGTGCGGTCATTAGCCGGTGAATTGAGTTTGGTGTTAGGTGAGCTAATAGGCCATAAGTCATATTATTAACAGCATTGAAATGGGCTCAGATAACAAACTCACCTGCTCTATATGTTGGCGCTTCTCTATTTTATTCATTTGTAAGCGGTTATTTGACCGTTAGGTGTGTCGTTAATATCAATTTACATTATTTTACGTCGAGCGAATTGCCGATTAATGTAATAATATTAATGGGGAAAATGAAAATAGCTGAACGCTAAGAGCACATTATATGAAAGTAAATAGGCACTTTAGCCTAACCTTTGTTTTCGGGTTTCCCGCTGTGATCGCCGCGATGTTACTTGGCCTAATAGGAAAGAATCATTTTGACGCGGTAGAAAAAGATATCAGTAGTGAGTTTCATCGTATTGAAGATGTGTTCAAAAGAACCACAAAAGTGGCGACAGCCCTAGACTACAGCTTCTCCAACTATTATAAATCAGGAAACCCTCTCTTTCTTGATCACAACAAACATGTTGTGGATGGTCTTTGCCAAATCTGGCCTATTGATGTATTGCTACTTGCCGACGGTAAAACCTCAGACATTCCCTCTGTCGATATCGACTATATGCTAATTGGTCAAGAGTCTCTTTGTTCTGAAAGCAGTGATAGTTATAAGAGCGCGTCAGAAAAAATAGCGTTAGCTCCTATTCTTTCATTTTTATCCCAGCTTGATGAATACCATGCCGGCGTGCACTTTATTGATACGAGCGGCTATGTGATCTCTTCACCTGAAGGTTTTGCCAAAGGGCTGAGCAAAGAGTTACTCTCGACCATAAAGAGTCGTCCTTATTGGCAGAAAACAGCCAACAACCCTGACCAACTTACCCTTTCAGGCCCTGGTTATCGTTTTGATTCCCTTGACCGTATAATCAGTATGACGATCCCTGTATTCCATAAAGGCGTTCACCAAGGGATGCTGTCGGTGGATATTAATGCTGACAAGCTGCTCGCAAACTCGAATGAGCATCTTGCAGGTCGGATCGATATCATTGATACCACTTTAGCGACTCCGGTAGATTCTGCGGCTTTTTATCACGAGATCAAACTGGATGGTGTCTCGTCTCACCATGCGATGTATTACAAATTAGACATCGCGAAAGAGGTTGAGCACTTTTTCGTCTACGAGAAAGACAGCCTTATTGTTGCCATCATTGTGTATCTGTTCTCAGTAACCATCTTCTTCTACGTCAATTCCAATATTGAACGTGGTTACTTCAAAGATCTCGCAGCCAAAGACCCTATGACAGGGTTATTGAATCGTCGTGGCTTAGAAGCGTTCTGGCGCAGTGTAGAGCACGATCAACTGTTTGCATTAACCGTCTTCGATATTGATGATTTTAAGTCAATTAACGACACCTACGGCCACGATAAGGGGGATGATGTGATTCGTTATATGTCGCGTCAGATCAGCAACAGTATTCGAAGCAGTGACGTTGCAGCACGGTTTGGCGGTGAAGAGTTTGTCGTTTATATGAAAGGCGAAGATCGTGAAACTTTGATGAGAACATTAGAGCGAGTGAAGAATGCGATTTGTTCCACTTCAGCCGACATTATTCCAAATGGATTTACGGTGTCTGGCGGTGTCTGCATTGTTGAAACTGAGCAAAGTAAACTTAACTTCGATGAGATATTTAAGTACGCCGATGAAAAGCTGTACGTGGCTAAGACGACGGGCAAAGACCGTCTTAAATTTTAACCACGTTATTGAATCGATGCTTTGTATGAAAATGAAAATGAAAGAGGGAAGAGCGAACGTGTCTACCAAGCAAAGCTTATTTGCACCGGTAAACACGTTTGTAGCGTTGGGTATTTAACCCTAAACATAATCTTAAACAGGTTGGCGGCGTTCTTCTTGATAACGCTGAAGGCGTTCTACAATCGGTGGCGCCTTTTTGAAAGTACGAATTTCTTTAAACAGTTCGTTCGCTTCAGGGTAGCCTTTACTTAGATAAACAAACCACTGCTTCACTCTATTGGGGTAGTACATGCCTTTGTCCCCTTTAATTTGAAACTCTGAATAGCGCAGCAAAAGTTCAATGACTTTATCCCACGGCATTTTCTGGTGGTTGTGCTTAACGACGTTACCAAGGTTTGGAATATTGAAAGCACCACGGCAGACCATTAATGAATCGACGCCTGTTGCTTCTATGCAATCTTGACCATCTTGATAGTTCCAGATCTCTCCATTAGCAATCAACGGCAGAGATGTTTTTTCTCTTATTTGATTGATGAAGTCCCATTTGATTTCGCTGGCTTTATAGCCGCCAACTTTGGTTCTTGCATGCACGGTGAGTTCGTCAGCTTTGGCTTGTTCGATGGCATCGACGATTTCAAAGCACTCTTCCGGATGCTCCCAACCTAATCGAATCTTTGCGGACACAGGAATGTGTGCCGGTACCGCTTCTCGACAGGCGTTCACCACTTGATAGATGAGCTCTGGCTCTTTTAGCAATGAAGCGCCACCATTACTTTTGTTGACCGCTTTTGCTGGGCAACCAAAATTAAGATCGATCCCTTTCGCGCCTAAGCTAGCAGCTTGAAAAGCATTCTCGGCCATCCAATTTGGGTGTTGCCCTAGAAGTTGGAGATGGATTGGCACACCAGCCATGGTCTGAGAGCCTTGATGTAGCTCAGGGCAAATACGGTGGAACACATGCGGGGGAAGAAGTTGATCTACGACGCGCACAAACTCTGTCACACAGAGATCGTAATCATTAATCTCTGTGAGAATTTCACGCATTAGGTGGTCTAGAACGCCCTCCATAGGGCCAAGTATTACGCGCATGTTGCTTTACCAAAACTGAATGAACCGAAAAATTCGAGGCGTGATTGTACGGTGTGCTTACAGAATTGTCACTATGAGTGTGGTGCATGTCTTAATGATGGTTTCGTCTCTTAATAGCGACATCTTTGGGAGGATGGCGTTATAATATCGGAAATGCCCAATATCCAGAGCTTTCATGACATATCAATTATTAAGCCTACCAGAATCAATCACTGACATTACTCCGCAGTTTATGGAAGGTGCAATCCTTGCCTCTAACTTAGCGACCAAACCACTCGATCCAGAAGAGTGGCTGGTTATCGTTGCGCCTGAAGCGGGTAAAGAGCTGGTAAAAACGGTGACAGAACAGATTAATCGCCAGCACAACCTGATTCAGCGTAATGAATACCTATTAACAGACGTACTGGCTGAAGGTGACTTTAACGAACAGTTCGCTGATTTTTCTGAAGGCTTCATGATGGTTTGGCCAACAGTGGAAGAGCAGTGGCAGAGCGTGACAGTCGCGGATGGTACTCTGCGCATGTTGCAAGCGCTCTTAACCACCTTGATGCTTGCGATTGATGAAGAGCAAACTCAACAACAAATGATCGCTGCAGGGCTTACTAACCCACCATCGCTTGCCGATTTAGTGGGTCAAGTCGATCTGATGATCTCAGAAGTGGCAATGGCAGCGGATGAAGCTATGTTGGGCAATAAGTCCCAGAGCGTGAACCCGTTTAAAGACATCGGTCGAAACGACCTTTGCCCTTGTGAAAGCGGCAAGAAGTTTAAACAATGCTGCGGTAAAAGCAGCTAATAACGGCTTGTTGAGCAACTTAGTTTGTGTGAATAACAGACTCTCTTAATATGTTCAAAAGCTTAAGTAATAAAAAAGTCGACCTCGTGGTCGACTTTTTTGTTGTCCAAGTGTCAACGGCTTACTGTTAGTCGTTTTTCGACTTCACAAATTGAGAAATAACCACAATACCGAAAGCAACCAAGTTACCTGCAAAGATAATTACTAGCCACTGAGGCATAGAAAGATCGAAGAACTGCCACACAACCTTGCTGCAATCGCCGTAAGCCTCAAACATCCACGGAGCCCATTGGTTTAAAGGCGCCCAGCTAGGGAAGGTTACGAATAAGTCGCAGGTTGCGAAAGGGGACGGATTGAACTGGTAATCGACGTGCTCTAAAGCAAGCATCAAACCTTTGTATGCGCCAAATCCCCAGCTAGCAAGGCCTAACCAGCGTGATATTGGGTTATTCGGGGCAATCGCACCAATCATGGCGGCAACACCGATAGCGAGCATAGCAACGCGCTCATAGATACACATCACGCAAGGACCAAGCATCATCACGTGTTGGAAGAAGAGAGCGCACGCTTCAAAAAAGACAATAAAAGCCAGCAGTAAAAGCCAAGATAAACGTCCCTTAGAGAAGTCTTTGATCATTGCTAAAAAGTTCACGAATTGAATCCTGTCTATAAAATAAAAAAGCCCTGATTACTCAGAGCTTTTTATCTTGGATAAGTTTCCTAATCAACTAATATTTTTGATTAGTTAGTTATAGTTATTGTGGTTTGCGACACAGTGTTTAGCTTAGTGACCACCAGAGATAACTGGAGCGACGACTTCACCAGTGCGTTGAATGATCCAACCAGCATCGTAGAACCATGCTGTCATTGGCTCTACGATGAACACAATGCCTGCTAGGCCAACCAGTGCCAATACGATGGTGTATGGCAGCGCCATGATAACCATGCGACCGTAAGACAATCTAATTAACGGAGCAAGTGCTGATGTTAATAGGAATAGGAATGCAGCCTGGCCGTTTGGCGTTGCAACAGAAGGTAGGTTAGTACCAGTGTTGATAGCAACAGCAAGTAGGTCGAACTGATCACGAGTGATGATGCCTTCAACCAGTGCAGTTTTCACTTCGTTAATGTAAACCGTACCGACGAACACGTTATCTGAAACCATCGATAAAATACCGTTGGCAATATAGAAGAGTGCGAGCTGTGCGCCTTTATCTTCAACGTGAAGTACTGCATCGATGACTGGCTTAAATAGAGCTTGGTCGATGATCACAGCAACAACAGCGAAGAAAACGGCAAGAAGTGCAGTAAATGGCAGCGCTTCTTCAAAGGCTTTACCCATAGAGTGTTCTTCAATAACACCCGTAAATGCTGTAGCTAAGATGATCACAGACAGGCCAATCAAACCTACTTCAGCAACGTGAAGTGCAAGGCCGACGATAAGCCAAACTGCGATTGCACTTTGAACCCATAGTTTTGCTACGTCTTGCTTTGTGCGGTTTGCACGTTCTTTGTTGTCAAACTCAACTAAGATTTGGCGAACATTCATTGGTAGTTGAGCACCGTAACCAAACACTTTGAATTTCTCGACAAGTGCACAAGTTAAAATACCGCAGAAGAAAACAGGTAGTGTTACTGGCAGCATACGGATGATAAATTCACCGAACTCCCAACCTGCTTGCTTAGCAATTACCAAGTTTTGTGGTTCTCCTACCATGGTCATTACACCACCCAGTGCTGTACCCACACCAGCGTGCATTAGCAGTGAACGTAGGAAAGCACGGTAGTTTTCTAGGTCATCACGAGTTAGCTCTGAGATCTCTTCATCATGAGTATGATCGTGCGAAGACGTTGTGCCCTTGCCTGATGCAACCTTGTGGTAGATAGAGTAGAAGCCGACCGCAACGCTAATAACTACGGCGATTACTGTTAGTGCATCTAGGAATGCTGATAAGAAAGCGGCAGCAACACAGAAGGCAACGGAGAGTAAAATTTTAGATTGGATGCCAAGCAAGATCTTCGTGAAAATGAACAAAAGCAGTTCTTTCATGAAGTAAATGCCAGCAACCATGAATACGAGCAAGAGTAATACAGGAAGGTTTGCTTGCAGCTCGTGATAAACCATTTCTGGTTTGGTCATGCCAATGGCGACTGCTTGAATAGCTAATAGACCACCCGGTTGAAGTGGGTAGCATTTGAGAGCCATAGCTAGAGTGAAAATAAACTCAACCACCAATAGCCAGCCCGCAACAAATGGGTCAACTAGGAAGAAAACAAACGGGTTGATGATTAAAAAGGAAATGATGGCAAGTTTATACCAATCAGGAGCTTTACCAAGGAAGTTCTTGATAAAAGCGTTTCCGAGAGACATCGGCATGTTAATACTCTTTTATGTTGATTATGAATAGACAAGCAATACAACATTTTGAGAATCGAGCTATAGAAATTGTTAAAAACTATGACTAACAGTGACTTAGAAAAACTACATTCCATGTAATGTTCTGTGGTCTTGCCAAGTCACTCCCTTAGAAACTCAAGCACTGCTTATTTTTGAGCGCAACTTTACTCTTAGATAACATTTAGTCAACAGGAAAAGCCCTGTAGCCCTAAAAATACCTCTTTTTTGTTGAGAAACGCGATCAAAGTAGCGCAAGCATACCACTTAAAATGTGATAAAAACCGACTAGAATCAATATTTCAGCGAAATGATTGAAAATTACAGAATAACGACGGCTTATATATGATTATTACAACTTAATATTGCAAATTAATAGCTTTAAAAATATGACCAATCCCATTGATTTTAAAGAAAAATTGTTGTGTTAACGGTTTGTTTAAATGGTGGTTTAGAGTCGCTTGCTTTACAAACCTGAGGTGCAAACGCGTGCTGAACTTTAGAGTTATAACTCTAACGGTGTTTAGGGGGAGTAAAATTTTTGAGGGTGTTTCCGCTAGGTGTGAACTAGTGGTATGATGAGTAAATTAGAACAGAATAATTAAATTGGATTGAAGTGTAGATGGTCATTAAGGCGAAGAGCCCGGCAGGATTTGCAGAGAAGTATATCATTGAAAGTATTTGGAATGGCCGTTTCCCTCCAGGTTCTATCTTGCCCGCAGAGCGTGAGCTTTCTGAGCTGATTGGTGTTACACGTACTACGCTTCGTGAAGTACTACAACGTCTTGCTCGTGATGGTTGGTTGACAATCCAACATGGCAAACCAACTAAAGTTAACCAGTTTATGGAAACCTCAGGTCTTCATATCCTTGATACGCTAATGACGTTGGACGTTGATAACGCAAGCAAAATGGTAGAAGACCTGCTTGCTGCTCGTACTAATATCAGCCCGATCTTTATGCGTTATGCATTCAAAGCAAACAAAGAAGCTTCAGAGCGTACTATCAGTAACGTGATTGAATCTTGTGAAGCGCTACTTGCGGCACCAACTTGGGATGAGTTCCTAGAATCGTCGCCATACGCTGACAAGATCAAACAAGCGGTAAAAGAAGATTCAGAAAAAGATGAAGCGAAACGTCAGACGATCTTAATCGCGAAGACTTTCAACTTCTATGATTACATGCTTTTCCAACGTTTGGCATTCCACTCAGGCAACCAGATTTACGGCCTGATCTTTAACGGTGTGCGTAAACTTTATGACCGTATCGGTAGCTACTACTTCTCTAACCCAGAAGCACGACGTTTAGCGATGGACTTTTATAAAGAGTTGTTCATTATCTGTGAAAGTGGCGAGCGCGAAACTTTGCCATTAGTGATTCGTAACTACGGTATCGCAAGTGCACAAGTTTGGAATGAAATGAAAACGACATTGCCGACGAACTTCACTGAAGACGACAGCTAAGGCATAGGTTTACTATTGTTGTTCCTGTTTAGTCAGTGACGTAAAGAAAACGAAAAAGCGGCGAGATAATTCAATTATCTCGCCGCTTTTTATTTATCTGTCGTTACTAGAAAATTATCAGTGGGTCAGTTACTTACCTATGACGAGTAATTTATCTATGTGTAGCAACTTAAAATTTATCTAGGAGTAGTAACTTAACCCGCAAACTCTTCTGAGTCTGGACGGTTGGTAAATTGCACACCGTTTAGAAAATCGCAAAGTAGTTGGTCTTCACACACTTTGTAGTTTTTGTTTTCTGGCTTGCGGAAGTAAGCGCCGATTTCGTACTTGCTCAAGCTAATGCCAACCACTTCTAGTACGTCCAAAACATCTTCTGCTTTCATGTTTAATGCGATACGAAGCTTCATGAAGATCATGTTGTTCGTCAGTGCAACTTCAGGTTTAGGTTGCTCGCCTTCTTTTTTGCCACGCTTAAGGTTGATGAAACCATTTAGGAATACCGCCAACTCTTTATCTTTCATCTTAGAGCATGACTTGTCGTTGTCATCTTTTAGCCAGTTAATCACTTGGTCATGAGCAACAGTCACATCAGCTTGTTCGATAGCTTTGATGATTTGTGCATTTTTAAGGTTTAGTGCGTGTTGAATACGACGCAAGATTTCGTTGTTAGTCACTGGGGATTCCTAAAAAGGGTTTTAGAGTAAAGAGGTGTTGGTTTAGCCTATTTTTGTCGACGAACCAATTTCTACTCTACATAGCATAGTTGACGGCGACTCTAACAGAGAACGCTAATTTTCGGTAGATATAAAAAATCCCCAATGCTGATTAACTCTTTCAAGTCAAAAATGCATTAGGGATTTAGTGATGGGTGCTTGTTATCTGACTGGAGTCAGAATTACATTACACGCATACCAGGTTGAGCACCTTCGTGTGGCTCAAGGATCCATAGGTCGCTGCCGCCAGGGCCCGCTGCTAGGATCATGCCTTCAGACATACCAAACTTCATCTTACGAGGTTTTAGGTTTGCTACCATTACAGTTAGCTTGCCTTCTAGCTCCTCAGGTTTGTATGCTGATTTGATACCAGAGAATACTTGGCGAGTCTCACCACCGATGTCTAGTTGGAACTTCAGTAGTTTGTTCGCTTTTGGTACTTCTTCACAAGAGATGATACGAGCGATACGCATGTCTACTGCTGCAAAGGCATCGAACTCAATCTCGTCTGCGATTGGCTCTTTGTCTAGCTCAGTTTGGCTTGCTTGCTCTTTTTCAGTTTCTGCTTTTTCTTTCGCTGCTGCTTCAGCGGCTGCATCTTCTTTAGAAGACTCAACCATTGCTTCCACTTTCTTAGGGTCAATGCGGTTGAATAGCGCTTTGAACTTAGTGATCTCGTGATCAGTTAGCGGAGTAGCAATCGCTTCCCACGTTAGCTCTTCGTTTAGGAAAGCTTCAGTGCGAGCTGCAAGCTCTGGCATCACTGGTTTCAGGTAAGCCATCAGTACGCGGAATAGGTTAATACCTACAGAAGAAACTTGTTGAAGCTCAGCTTCTTTGCCTTCTTCTTTTGCAAGAACCCAAGGTGCTTTTTCGTCGATGTACTGGTTAGCTTTATCCGCTAGTGCAGTGATTTCACGGATAGCACGGCTGAATTCACGAGTTTCGTATAGCTCACCGATACGCTCAGCAGCAGCAACGAATTCGTTGTATAGCTCAGGCTCTGCAAATTCAGCAGCTAGCTTGCCTTCAAAACGCTTAGTAATGAAGCCAGCGTTACGAGAAGCTAGGTTAACAATCTTGTTTACTACATCAGCGTTTACACGTTGAGTGAAGTCTTCAAGGTTAAGATCTAAGTCATCGATGCGGCTGTTTAGTTTCGCAGCGTAGTAGTAACGTAGACACTCAGGGTCTAGGTGGTTTAGGTACGTGCTTGCTTTGATGAATGTGCCTTTCGACTTAGACATCTTCGCACCGTTCACTGTTACGTAGCCGTGTACGAATACGTTGTTTGGCTTACGGAAACCTGCGCCGTCTAGCATTGCTGGCCAGAATAGGCTGTGGAAGTAAACAATGTCTTTACCGATGAAGTGGTAAAGCTCAGTTGTGCTGTCTTTCTTCCAGTATTCATCGAAGTTTAGATCGTCACGTTTGTCACATAGGTTCTTGAAAGAAGCCATGTAGCCAACAGGTGCGTCTAGCCATACGTAGAAGAACTTGTCTTTTTCGCCTGGGATTTCAAAGCCGAAGTAAGGTGCATCACGTGAGATATCCCACTGTTGCAGACCAGACTCAAACCATTCCTGCATTTTGTTTGCAGTTTCATTCTGTAGAGAGCCAGATCGAGTCCACTCTTTAAGCATGCTTTCGAACTGAGGTAGGTCGAAGAAGAAGTGCTCAGAGTCTTTCATTACTGGAGTTGCGCCAGAAACCGCTGATTTAGGGTTAATTAGCTCAGTTGGGCTGTATGTCTCACCACAGTTATCACAGTTATCACCATACTGGTCTTCTGACTTACACTTAGGGCAAGTACCTTTTACGAAGCGGTCTGGTAGGAACATCTCTTTCTCAGGATCGAAAAGCTGAGAAATAGTGCGGCTAGAAATGAAGCCGTTCTTTTTAAGTTCTAAGTAGATGTGAGAAGCCAGTTCACGGTTCTCTTCGCTGTGTGTGCTGTGGTAGTTATCAAAGCTGATATCAAAGCCAGCGAAGTCTTTTTGGTGCTCTTCACTAACAGCAGCGATCATCTCTTCTGGCGTGATACCCATCTGTTGAGCTTTAAGCATAATTGGCGTGCCGTGAGCATCGTCAGCACAGATGAAGTTTACAGTGTTGCCACGTAGACGCTGGTATCGAACCCAGATATCAGCTTGGATATGCTCAAGCATATGGCCAAGGTGAATAGAGCCGTTAGCGTACGGAAGCGCACAAGTTACCAAAAGTTGTCTTGGATCAGTTGCCATACTTAATAATTCGCTTTTTTGATAGGTATAAATTTGAGAGGTAATACTACTTTATAACGTGTGATACGCCAAGGTATCAGACTAAGGATTCCCCTAGTTTTTTAGGGGTTCAGTCTTCATCTCGTGGGTGATAGCATAAATAAAAAAAGGAGTCCCAATGCGTAACTTTACTTCTAAGCAAGATTTCTGTTCATGGTTGAATGAGTTCGAGTCACCAATCCTCATCCCAGAGTGGGCGCTACACCAAAATATTGTATCGGTTGATCCGCGTGGATCATTTGTTATCACCTTACCTTTTGCCGCTAATCAGCTTGCGGTTGAATTGGAACAGTGGATTCACTCTCAGATTGAACAACAGCTTGTTAGCGCTTTTCAGTTTGAAGTGAAGGTGAAGCCGTCTGCGTTAGAAACCACGGTTGCGACACCATTGAAGGGGGTGAAGAACATCATCGCCGTGACATCTGCAAAGGGTGGGGTGGGTAAATCGACCACTTCAGTCAACCTTGCTTTGGCTTTATCTAAGTCTGGTTCAAAAGTGGGTTTGTTGGATGCGGATATCTATGGTCCTTCTGTACCTATGATGCTTGGCCAATTAGATGCGAAACCAGAAGTCCAGAATAACAAGTGGATGATGCCAATCGAAGCGCACGGTATTTTCACTCACTCTATCGGTTATCTTGTGTCGAAAGATGACGCTGCGATTTGGCGCGGTCCAATGGCGGCCAAGGCTTTAGGTCAGCTTGTTAACGAAACCGTATGGCCAGAGTTGGATTATCTAGTTATTGATATGCCACCGGGCACGGGCGATATTCAGCTGACGTTATCGCAACAGATCCCAGTGACCGGGGCTGTAGTGGTGACCACTCCTCAAGATTTGGCGCTAGCGGATGCACGTAAAGGCGTAGCGATGTTTGATAAGGTGAGTGTGCCAGTCGCAGGCTTAGTTGAAAACATGAGCTATCATATTTGTAGTCACTGTGGTGAGAAAGAGCATATCTTTGGTGCTGGTGGTGCCGAAGCTATGTCAGAAGAGTTTTACCTCGATATTTTGGCACAGATCCCTCTTCATATTGATGTGCGAGAAGATATCGATGCAGGTTGCCCGACGGTGATTCGTCGTCCAGATAGTGAACATACACGTCACTACTTAGAGCTTGCAGAGAATGTGGCTGCGAAGATGTTCTGGACCGGCAAGGCGAGACCAGAAGCGATTAACTTCTCTATGGTTGAATAACGAATCTATGGTTGAATAGCGCAAGTTAATCACAAAGTCGTTTAAATATAGTTTGGATTAGATAAACAGCGGTGGATTTAAGTCAATATCCATTGGGCTTGTGCAAATAGTTGTAGGCAAGTTATTTGAAAGCAAACGATTGCATTCATTAAATGCATTGATATCATCAATTTGACTGCAATTAGCTAAAATGGCGACTAGAATCTATGTGCTTTAGCCCCTATAATCAGGCGGTTTATCTCTTCCCACCACCAAACCATATCGGGTGCAAAATTAATGTCTGATAATAATCAATGTGTCATCGTAGGTATCGCTGGCGCTTCAGCTTCAGGAAAAAGTCTGATTGCTAGTACAATTTATAATGAATTGCGCGAAAAAGTAGGCGACCATCAAATTGGTGTTATCACGGAAGATTGCTATTACAGCGACCAAAGCCACTTGAGTATGGAAGAGCGTGTTAAAACTAACTACGATCACCCAAATGCACTAGATCATGATCTTTTATGTGAACATCTACAGCAGCTAATGAGTGGCAACGCCGTAGAAGTTCCTGAATACAGCTACACAGAGCACACACGTACTTCTGAAACGACTACACTTACTCCAAAGAAAGTGATCATTTTAGAGGGTATTCTGCTTCTAACAGACCCGCGTCTTCGTAAACTAATGCACGCAAGTGTGTTTATGGATACACCATTAGACATCTGTCTATTACGCCGTGTTAAGCGTGATGTAGAAGAGCGTGGTCGTACAATGGACACTGTACTTAAGCAATACCAAGAAACAGTACGTCCAATGTTCATGCAGTTTATCGAGCCTTCAAAACAACATGCAGACATCATCGTTCCTCGTGGTGGTAAAAACCGTATTGCGATTGATGTGCTAAAAGCGCACATTGCGAAGTTGTTGAAGTCTTAATCGAATAAAATTTTGCCTAAGTGACTCACTTAGCTTTATTTTTTACCGAATCAGTGGCACTTTTATAGTGCCACTTTCTTTTGGAATCTAAGCAAGGAATATGCGGATGAAGAAACTACTCATTTTCATAGCTGTACCAGTGTTTGTTGTCGTTGCAGCAATTCTGGCACTAGTGCTGTTAGTGAATCCCAACCAATTTAAGCCATTAATTGTCGAACAAGCCCAAAAACACACAGGCCTAGAGCTAGTGATCGAGGGTGATATCAGCTGGCAATTCTTCCCATCCATTGGCTTTGAACTTGGTCAAACTGAATTACGCAACCCTGAAGGTTTTACGCAACCTAACCTATTTAAGGTTGATACCGTTGGCGTTGACGTTTCGGTTACTCCGCTATTTAGCAACCAACTAGAGATCGGCAACATTACTCTAGATGGTGCAGAATTCTATTTAGAAACGCTTAAAGATGGTCGCAAGAACATTGATGCACTAACGCAAGCGTCAGCGCCTCAAGAATCTGAGCCTGCAGCAGGCACAAGTTCTGAATCAGCGCCTGCCCCTCAAGAGCAAACTACCACAGACGCATCGGGTTGGACGATCAACCTTGCAGGCGTAACTGTATCAAACGCATTGTTTGAAATGGACGACAAGCAAGCGGGTTCATTCACTAAGCTATACGATGTGTCTTTGAATCTTTCTGAGTTTGCCGTTGATACATGGACAACCGCGACATTTGCGGCTTCTGGTGAGAACAATCAACAGAAGTTCTCTGCACAAGGCAGTGCAGAATTCAAATTAGCTGAAGGCTTTGCAAGTTACGCACTTCGTAATATCGACTTAAACGCTAAGTTCAATGATCCAGCGACGTCGATTGAGTCAGCAAAAATTGGCTTGAATACGTTTGAGTTCGATAAGGTAAACCAACTGACTTACGCTGTAATCGGTAATGCAGCTGGCCTTGACCTTGATCTTAAAGGTGGCGGTGAACTTACTGTTGATAGCGCGATTTCAAAAGTAACGCTGAACAAGTTAACGTTAGACTCAACATTCAAAGGCGACACGCTTCCTCAGTCTCCAATGAAAGTCGACATGCTGTCTGACTTAAGCTTCGATCTTAACAAGAGCCACCTGAGCTTTGTGTTAGAGAAGCTACAAGCTAACGCTATTGCATTAGACGGTAAAGCAGACGTAATCCTATCTGAAATACCAAAGGTTCGTTTCTCTCTTCATAGCCCGAATATTGATTTAGATGAATTCTTAGGCTTAGGCAATACAACAGAAACAGCGAGCACAGCGCCTTCTGGTTCTGCTGGTGGTTCAACGTCAAGTTCTGGTAGTTCAGATCCAGCTAAAGAAGTGGAACCTGATCTGTCGGCTCTGAAAACGTTAGACGTGAAAGGTGACATCACGATTGATAAGTTCAAGGCGAACAACGCGAAGATGCAGAATGTTAAAACCGCATTTTCGGTTAACCGTGGTATCGCAGAGCTAACCTCATTCACCTCGAATCTTTACCAAGGTTCTATTTCTGCTACTGCAAAGTTAGACGCTCGTAAAACACCAGCGACTTACACGGCTAAGAAGAAAATCAAAGGCGTGAAAGTACAACCGTTACTGGTTGATGTTGCAGATAACGATATGCTGGAAGGTACCGGTAATATTGATGTCAACGTGAAAGGTAAGAGTCTAACTCCGACGGGTATCAAGAAAAACCTAGTCGGTACTATCGCGATTAACTTTGAAGATGGTGCAGTTAACGGCATCAACGTAGCTCAACTGATTCGAGAAAACTACGCTAAGATCAAGGGCGAGAAAGTTGAAAGCACAAATGAAGCTCAAAAAACGGACTTCAGTGCAATGAAAGCGACGCTGAAAGTGGATAAAGGTTGGGTTTCAACTAACGACTTATCAGCACAGTCGCCACTGTTACGCGTGACAGGTCAAGGTAAAGCAAACTTCATCAATGAAACGGTCGACTTCCTTGTGCGTACATCAATTGTGGGTTCACTTGAAGGTCAGGGCGGTAAGAGCATCGACGACCTGAAAGATGTGACTATCCCAATTAAGGTAACAGGTCAGTGGGCAGCCCCGAAATTTGCACTTGTTTTTGATGATGTATTGAAACAGAAAGCACAGAAAGAAATTGATCGTGGTTTAGAAAAGTTAGACGAAAAGTACGGTGACAAGATCAAAGATGAGAAAACAAGAGACGCAGTAAACGGTCTACTAAAAGGTTTGTTTAACTAGTCTTCATCTCATTTAAAAATGAACAAAGCGCCACTCCTGTTGTAGGAATGGCGCTTTTTATTTTTGGCTCGATAATACTCAAGAGAGATTCCCTATGACACTCGTCCCTCGCTCTAGGGAATGACGATAGGCCGTCGTCCTTTGTTCAAGAGCGTAACGGCCTAGTGGTCGTCATCCTCGAGAGGGAAGAATGACCGAGTCGGGGACCTCTGGTTGAAGGTGATTACCAGTCAACGCCTTGTAGCGCTTTAACACCAGATTCAAAAGCGTGTTTCACATTGCGAACTTCAGATACTGTATCTGCTATCTCAGTAAGAGTACGGTGCGCGCCACGACCTGTAATGATGACAGACTGCATCTTCGGGCGGTTATTCAACGCCTCAACCACTTCATCGAGTTCGATGTAACCGTAGCTAACCATGTAAGTCAGTTCATCAAACAGAATCACATCGATCGACTCATCAGCCAGCATGCGTTGGCACTCTTTCCATACACGCTGCGCAGCTTCAATATCTTGCGCTTTGTTCTGAGTTTCCCAAGTAAAGCCTGTGCCCATGACTTGGAACTCGACATCAAGCTTTTGCAGAACGTTTTTTTCGCCGTTATCCCAGGTACCTTTAACAAACTGAGCAACGGCGCATTTCTTACCATGACCAACTGCACGTGTAATCGTACCAAAACCGGATGTTGATTTACCTTTACCGTTACCCGTGATGACCAGCAATAGGCCTTTTACTTCTTGTGCTGCAGCGACACGTGCATCGACTTGTTCTTTTACTTTCTGTTGTCTTGCTTTGTGGCGTTGTTCTTTGTTGTCTTCAGTCGACATAACAAATCCTTTTAAGTTGTGATTGCGTCTATCATAGCCTAACTTAACGATAGCAAAAACCATCGGAAGAACAGGTGATTAGGGATGAAAAAGATACTCGTAGTTTGTATGGGGAATATTTGCCGCTCGCCAACAGGTGAAGCGGTGCTAAGGAAGAAAGCGCAACAGCTGGATATTGATGTTGTGGTCGACTCTGCGGGGACGATTGGTTTTCATCAAGGCAACCCGCCAGACTCGCGATCCAAATCTGCAGGAGAGAAGCGAGGCTACAGCTTTAAGGGGATTACTTCTCGTAAAGTGGTAGATAATGACTTCGAAGAATTTGACCTGATACTCGCGGCCGATAGGGCGAATTTAGACGACTTAATGAGCCAATGCCCAGTTCACCTCCAATACAAGCTCGCATTATTTTTGAGCTTTGGAGAGTCACAATATCAAGAGATCCCCGATCCGTATTATGGTGAGGGAAATGGTTTTGAATTGGTGTTGGATTTAATCGAAGAGTCTAGCGAAGCGATACTGCGTTCGATGTAGTGTAGGAACAATGTACGTCGTTTTGTTATCAGCGTAAGGGCTGACCGATAGGTATAAAAAAGGTTCATCGCGG
>NZ_JBFRMM010000012.1:0-1111 GCF_041470465.1 Vibrio sp. 10N.261.55.F4
ACCAATTAAAGTAAAAATGTGATCTAATTAAGATTGATGAATTATTGTGAAATTTAGCCATGGATAGCCTTAATAACACTGACTTCAAAAAGCTTGCGAGCCAGCAAAAAACCATTCAGATGAAGATGCGTTTACTTGCGCTCGCACACTTTAAAGACGGCCTCTCTCGTACACAAATTGCAAAATCTCTCAAAGTCAGTCGAACCAGTGTCAATAAATGGGTTCGGATTTTTTTTGAAGAAGGCCTAGAAGGACTTCAAGAAAAACCTCGGACTGGTAGGCCTGCATACCTCACCGATGAGCAGCGGGCTCAACTCAGTGCCTTCATAAAAAAAGAAGCTGAATCACCTTCTGGTGGCCGCCTTGTTGGAAGCGATATACATGACTACATCGTTAAACACTTTGACAAGCACTACCACCCTAATTCCATCTATTATCTCCTCGACCACATGGGTTTTTCTTGGATAACTTCTCGTTCCAAACACCCTAAACAATCACAGCAAATACAGGACGATTTTAAAAAAATTCCAAATCGAAACGATCCTTAAGATCCCCGGCCATATTGGGCTAGAGAGTGTTGATGTCTGGTTTCAAGACGAAGCTAGGTTTGGTCAGCAGAACACAACAACACGTCTTTGGGCTACTCGTGGAACGAGACCTCGCGTAGTAAAACAGCAGCAATTTGAATACGCTTATTTGTTTGGCTCAGTGTGCCCATCGAGAGGGATTGGTGAGGCAATGGTCGTCCCTTGGGTTAACAAAGACATCATGATAAACCATCTAGAGCAGATATCTAAAGTCACAGAAAAAGACCGTCATTCAGTGGTAATAATGGATGGCGCAGGATGGCATACCGATGATATTGCTAACCCATTTGATAATGTCAGTATTATCAAATTGCCGCCATACTCACCAGAGCTTAACCCTATAGAGCAAGTGTGGAGTTGGTTAAGGCAACACTATCTAGCAAACCAAAACTTCATTGATTATAACGATATTGTTTCGAAGGTCTGTAGCGCTTGGAATGGATTTCTTGAGTGCAAAGATCGCGTCACAAAAATGTGTACAAGAGATTGGATTGACCTGATCAGTTAATTTTCCGGATTGGTAT
>NZ_JBFRMM010000013.1:0-35244 GCF_041470465.1 Vibrio sp. 10N.261.55.F4
GGTATCTCAATTGCACAAACAGCTGAAGGTGCAATGAACGAGACGACTAACATCCTGCAACGTATGCGTGATTTGTCTCTACAATCTTCAAACGGCTCAAACTCAAAATCTGAGCGTGTAGCGATTCAAGAAGAAGTAACAGCACTGAACGACGAACTAAACCGTATCGCGGAAACGACGTCTTTTGGTGGTAATAAACTGCTTAACGGTACTCATGGTACTAAATCATTCCAAATCGGTGCGGATAACGGTGAAGCGGTAATGCTTCAACTGAAAGACATGCGCTCTGATAACGCTCAGATGGGTGGTAAGAGCTACCAAACTGAGAACGCGAAAGATAAAGATTGGAACGTTCAAGCAGGCTCTAACGACCTAAAAATGTCGTTCACTGATAACTTCGGTCAAGCACAAGAAATCGACATCAGCGCAAAAGCGGGTGACGACATCGAAGAGCTAGCAACGTACATCAACGGTCAACAAGACTCTGTTAAAGCGTCTGTAACTGAAGACGGTAAGCTACAAATGTTTACTGGTAACAACAAGGTTGAAGGCGAAGTGGCATTCTCTGGCAGCCTGGCTGGCGAACTAGGCATGCAACCTGGCAAAGACGTAACGGTTGATACTATCGACGTAACATCAGTTGGCGGCGCACAAGAGTCTGTAGCTATTATCGATGCGGCACTTAAGTATGTAGATAGCCACCGTGCTGAGCTAGGTGCTTTCCAAAACCGTTTCGACCACGCTATCAGCAACTTAGACAACATTAACGAGAACGTTAACGCATCTAAGAGCCGTATTAAAGATACCGATTTCGCGAAAGAAACGACTCAGATGACTAAGTCTCAGATCCTTTCTCAAGCTTCAAGCTCGATTCTTGCTCAAGCGAAGCAAGCTCCGAACTCGGCACTTAGCCTACTAGGTTAATCGATTAAAAAGCCACGTTGACTATAAGCGTCAACGTTAGGCTTCCACAAATTAGCTCGTGGTGAGAGATGAGCGCTAAACAGACCCAGCTTCGGCTGGGTTTTTTATTGCCTGCAATTTGGAGAAGGGGGGAGTTTTGGTGTTGGTCGTTGATTGGAAAGCGAGATTCCCTATCACGCTCGCTCCTCACTGTAGGGAGTGACGGGAATTGGGAAATGATGGTTTCCTCGCTTACTACATCGAAGCAGTCTTTCGTCACCCCAGAATCGAGTAGAACGAGATATCAGGGATCTCTTCTGACTTTATATTCAACACTACGCTCATTAACTTAAATAATGGGGCAACTTTAGCGAATGTCGCCCTATTAATTGAAGCCCGATCACACTTTCCTTTGTTGTTGAAAAGAATATGAAAAAAAGCGCATTTTTTATTAAAGCTTCTAATTAAGGCGCCGTTAAAGGGATTGAGAGAAATGATATGTACCAATGTAAGGTGAGAGAGACACTGGTGCATAAACAAAATTGACATGTATTAGTGTGAGGTGAGAGTCACATAAGTACATTAAAAAATGCCTAAAGGAGATCAACTATGGCGATTAATGTAAGCACAAATGTGTCTGCAATGACGGCTCAGCGCTACCTAAATAGCGCGGCTGAAGGTACTCAAAAATCAATGGAGCGTTTGTCTTCTGGCTATAAAATCAATAGCGCAAAAGATGATGCTGCAGGCCTACAAATCTCTAACCGCTTAACGTCGCAAAGTCGTGGCCTAGATATGGCTGTGAAAAACGCGAATGACGGTATCTCTATTGCACAGACAGCTGAAGGTGCAATGAATGAGTCAACCAACATTCTGCAACGTATGCGTGACCTTTCTCTTCAATCTTCAAACGGTTCGAACAGCAAATCTGAACGTGTTGCGATCCAAGAAGAAGTCTCTGCTCTAAACACAGAACTTAACCGTATCGCTGAAACGACCTCTTTTGGTGGTAACAAGCTTCTGAACGGTACTTACGGCAGCCAATCTTTCCAAATCGGTGCTGACTCAGGTGAAGCAGTAATGCTATCTATGAGCAACATGCGTACTGACACTCAAGACATGGGTGGTAAGAGCTACGGCGTTACAGAAGGCAAAGATGCTTCTTGGCGTGTAGGTGCGGGTGCTGATTTAACAATCAAATACAACGATAAGTTTGGTGAAGCGCAAGAGCTATCTATCTCTGCTAAAGAAGGCAACGATATCGAAGAGCTAGCAACTTACATCAATGGTCAAAGCCAAGACGTTAAAGCGTCTGTGGGTGAAGGCGGTAAACTGCAACTTTTCGCTTCAAGCCAAAAAGTTGAAGGTGATGTTGAGTTTGGCGGCAGCCTTGCGGGCGAACTAGGTATCGGTGCTGGTAAAGACGTTACCGTTAACGATATCGACGTAACTTCTGTTGCAGGTGCAAACGAAGCAGTATCTATCATTGATGGTGCTCTAAAATCTGTTGATAGCCAACGTGCTTCTCTAGGTGCTTTCCAAAACCGTTTTGACCATGCAATCAGCAACTTAGACAACATCAACGAAAACGTTAATGCGTCTAAGAGCCGTATCAAAGATACCGATTACGCGAAAGAAACAACAGCTATGACGAAGTCTCAAATCCTACAACAGGCGAGTACTTCTATCCTAGCTCAAGCAAAACAGTCACCATCAGCAGCTCTAAGCTTATTGGGCTAAACTTACCTCGGTAAGTAGCGGTAAACTCTACTCTGGGTAGAGTTTTACTGTTTGGCTCATAAAGGAGGGAGGGAGAGTGTTATGGAAATATCATCCAACGCATCGAACATCCAGCCTTATGGCTCACCTAGTGGCATTAAAATTGCAAGCGATGAAGGTAGTAGTGCGTCGAGTCTTTCGCGACTAAAAGAAGCAACATCTTATGACAAGGTAGAGAAATCGAAAGAGGAAGCTACCGAAGCGGCGATTCAATTAGCTCAACATAGACAAGAGTTAAATGATGAAGAGCGAGTCAAAATGGTGGAGAAGGTAAACGAGTTTATCTCCTCTCTCAATAAAGGTGTGGCTTTTAAGGTCGATGAAGAATCTGGGAGAGATGTGGTTACCATTTATGAGACCACAACCGGTGATATTATTCGCCAGATCCCTGATGAAGAAATGCTTGAAATTCTAAGACGCCTAGCAGCCCAAAACTCGAATAGTCGAATATTTGAGGTGAAGGTTTAAGTCGTATTATTGAGGTGATTTAATGAGTTTTGGCCCAATGGGGATTTCGTCTGGCATGGATATCAATTCCATGGTCAGCAAAATTGTTGATTCGGAGCGTGTACCTAAACAGCAACGAATCGACAATGAACGAACGCGAATCGATACCAGCATTAGTGCCTATGGAAGACTCAGAGAATCCCTTGATTCGATGAAAAACCTGATGACAAACTTTCGTCAGGAAAAAGCTTTTGCTGTGCGAACAGTGGAAAGTACCGATGAAGCGCTTGTCTCTGCAACCGCGACTACCGAAGCGATCGCTGGCAAATATGCCATCGATGTGTTGCAGCTTGCCCAAAGCCATAAAGTGGCTTCTGATGTACTGTCAGAGGACATGAAATTTGGCCCAGGTAAGCTGCAGGTTTCGCTTGGTGATGACAGCTTTGACGTGCAAGTTGGCGACAGATCGAGACTTATCGAAGTTGTTCGTGGTATCAACGGTGCAGATAGCAACCCAGGCGTTCGTGCATCTATTATCAACGATGTCGAAGGTCCAAGACTTATTATTGCCTCGAACCAGTCTGGTTCAGATCAGCAGATCAGCATTAATGTTGAGTCAGATGCTGCCAATCCCTTAAAAAAACTCGAATACAAAACGCTTGAAGAACGTGTTAAAGCGCTAGAGAAAGCGCGCGTTGCTGCTCAAGATATTCTAGCTCTAACCCCTGCAGGAAAAGCCGTTGAACTCATCGATGAAGTGATCGCTAGCGATGACCCAAATGCGAATGAAACACTCGATAAAGATGGCAATATCATCCCAGCAGCCCAAACCGATTCTACTTCAGATGTTGACGGAGACTCTAAAAGTCTCAGCTACGGTGAGCAAGCAGCCGCCGACGGCCAAGCCGCCCTAGACGCAGCTCAAGCGGCAAAGTCTGTGATGCCTGAAGATAATATCCCTGGCTGGACTGAAACCGCGTCAGGCACGCTTTTAGATTCTTACTACACACCAGAACTTGAGCTTGATGAAAAAGCGATAGAGAAGGCACCCGATGTGCCGGGGTGGTCAAATGCTGCCTCAGGTACTCTGACCGATTCATACGTGACACCGAAAGAAGCCCAACAAAAGCTTGAGGCTGAGCAAGCGCGTATCGAAGAGAAGATTTCACAAGAAAAAGCAGAGTTGGCTGAGAAAGTTCAAAAAGGCGAACTCACCGCAGAGCAAGCCAAGAAAATTGAGCGTGCCAAATTAGAACCCGAAGAGCGCGAGCTCTTAGAGAAGGTCGATAAAGCGCAAGCAGATCTTGAACAAGCACAGCAATCTTTTGATACCTATAGTGGAATGACTGAAGTTCAGGCTGGCCAAGATTCTATGGTTGTCCTAGATGGTGTTGCTCAACTCTCTAGTAATAACAATGTGATTGAAGATGCCATTGAAGGTATTGATATTACGGTGAAAGGAAAAACGCCAAAAGATAAGCCGCCGGCAGAAATTGGTGTGGAGTACGACCGTAATAGTGTTCGCCAAGACATTGAAGCTTTTGTTAATTCTTATAATCAGTTTTACCAAGTGTCTAAAAACTTGGCGGGTGTTGACCCAACGACTGGCCAAAAAGGCCCGCTGTCTGGTGACAGTACCGTGCGTAACGCCGACTCACGATTAAAAGGTGTGTTCTCATCAAGCATTGAAGGCGCGCCTGATAACCTAAAATCTTTGACCGAGTTTGGTATCACGACCACAAGACAAGGCTCGCTAGAAATCAACTACGATATGCTTGACCGTCAACTCAACAATAACTTTGATAAGTTGGGTGAGTTCTTTGGTGGCAACAACGGTTTCGCCAAAAAAGTGGAAGATGCGATTCAAGGTATCACAGGTATCACGGGTTCAATCCGTACTAGAGAAAAGAGCTTGGTCGAGCAAAACTACCGTTTGGTTGATGACCAAAGCGCGCTCGACCGCCGCATGGACAGCCTAGAGAGCCGTACCCACTCTAAGTTCACAGCCATGCAAGATGCGACCAGTAAGATGCAATCTCAGCTGGGCAGTATGATGAATGCGTTGGGCTAATAGATGAATAGCCAGCTACAAGAGCTTTGTGAACTCGATCAACTAATTATCTCTAAACTGGAATTTAGTGAAATTAATGCTGAAGAAATAACGCAGCTTGTCGATAACAGAGAACAGTTATTGCAAAACGTGCTTCAAATAATCTACTCACATCCCGACGTTAAGCAAAGTTCTGAATGGTTTGAAGCCATTACCAGAACCAGAAAATTAGTCGAATTGATGCAGTCTGAGACGAGTCGAGTAGGTAAGACCCTACATAAATACCGTCACGGCGCTAAATCAGTTCAACAATACAAAAAGTTTTTATAGAAGAGGTTTACTATGCGCGGTTCTTTACAGGCATATAAAAAGGTATCAGTGGATAGTCAGCTAACGGCTGCCTCACCGCATAAGATTGTACAAATGCTAATGGCCGGTGCTATCGAGCGTTTGATTCAAGGCAAAGCGGCAATGCAAGCAGGCAACATCCCAGTGAAAGGTGAGCGACTTGGTAAGGCTCTAGATATCATTATTAGCCTACGTAGTTGCCTATCTATGGACGATGGTGGCGATATTGCGAAAAACCTAGATCAACTTTATGAGTTCATGATCACGCAAATTTCTGCGGCAAATCACAAAAATGACCCACAGCCTATTGATGATGTTATCGATATTATTCGCGAAATTAAGAGCGCTTGGGACCAAATTCCGAACGAATATCACAACTTGACGTCCGCTGACGTAGGTATTTAAAGAAAAATTGCAGTTTTAACCAATCTCATATCCCTTAATTGGTTGGTTGCCTTATTTTTTTAATCAAATAAAATAGAAGCCATTAGATAGCCTAATGGCTTTTTTCGTTGCTGATTTCCTAATTTGTCCACGTAGACCATAATCATTGATACATCTCACGGTTTTATAGACTACGTTGCTCACCGTTTTTCCGCATCGCACCAAAATAAAGGCAATAATTCCTACTTATGCAAGGTTTGGCAAAACTGCTTGTCGTCGACGATAACGCTCAAGATCGTCACAATTTAAGCACAATATTAGAGTTTGTAGGAGAGAGCTGCGAAGTAATCAGCTCTGAACAAGCACGTAAAGTTGACTGGTCACTACAGTGGGCCGGCTGCATTATTGGTACCATTAAAGGTAAAGGCTTCAACGCATTACTGAATGAGAAGCTTGTTCACGCCAATCACATCCCTTTACTGGTGATTGGCAAAAACAATCACCCGGTTGACGAGTTGACTAACTATGTTGGTGAGCTTGAACTTCCTCTTAACTACCCGCAATTAAGTGATGCATTAAGACACTGTAAAGACTTCTTAGGCCGCAAAGGTGTTCAAGTTGTGTCTTCGGCACGCAAGAACACCCTGTTTCGCAGCCTAGTAGGACAAAGTGCTGGCATTCAAGAAGTACGTCACTTAATTGAACAAGTCTCTTCTACGGAAGCGAACGTGCTGATTCTTGGTGAATCTGGTACAGGCAAAGAAGTCGTAGCGCGTAACATTCACTATCACTCTAAACGTCGTTCAGGGCCTTTTGTTCCTGTAAACTGTGGCGCGATTCCACCTGATTTGCTTGAAAGTGAACTGTTTGGTCATGAGAAGGGCGCATTTACTGGGGCGATTACCGCACGTAAAGGCCGTTTTGAATTGGCTGAAGGTGGCACACTGTTTCTTGATGAAATTGGCGATATGCCGATGGCGATGCAAGTTAAGCTGCTACGAGTACTGCAAGAGCGATGCTTTGAGCGTGTAGGTGGCAATAGCACCATACAAGCTGATGTTAGAGTGATTGCGGCAACCCACCGCAACCTTGAAGATATGATCGACGATGATTCGTTCCGTGAAGATCTTTACTACCGCTTAAATGTATTCCCGATTGAAATGCCGGCGCTTCAAGATCGTAAAGAAGATATTCCACTGTTGCTTCAAGAGCTGATGACTCGAATGGAAGCGGAAGGCAGCATGCCTATCTGTTTCACGGCTCGTGCTATCAACTCTTTGATGGAGCATTACTGGCCAGGTAACGTTCGTGAACTAGCGAACCTGGTTGAACGAATGGTTATCTTGTATCCAAACAGCTTGGTTGATGTGAATCACCTGCCAACTAAATATCGATACAGCGATATCCCTGAGTTCCAGCCAGAGTTTAATAGCTTTGGATCTGAAGAGGAGCAAGAGCGTGATGCACTTGCTGACTTATTCTCAGAAGATTTCAGTTTTGATCAGCAAGATGATATTGCCGACAATGCTAATGCGCCTCAAGAGTTACCGCCAGAAGGGGTTAACTTGAAAGAGCTACTCGCGGATATGGAAGTGAATATGATCAATCAAGCGTTGGAAGCGCAGGGCGGCATTGTTGCTCGTGCTGCTGACATGCTTGGAATGCGTAGAACCACTCTGGTTGAAAAAATGCGTAAATATAACTTGCAGCGATAGTGTCCAGTTTTCGATGAAAACGAAAAACTAGCACACACTTTTTAGCTATTTGGTAACTCTAGCTAAGTGAACAGATAAACCATAGTCGAGTTGTTGCTTGCTTAACTATGTGATAAATATAGCAAATAGCCTGACTCGTGTTGTACGTCTCAGGCTGTTTTAGTATTTGAGGCAAATTTTTGACATGCGCGTATCTAACGAACCAGAAAATCAATCACACCTAGATTCTGTTGAACAGCAGGTTGAGCGCTATAAGCAAGTACTCGACGTGATGCCAGCTGGGGTTATCTTGTTAGATACACACGGCGAAGTGAGAGAAGCGAACCCTGAAGCGCATCGTATTCTTGGTGTTGAGTTGGTTGGCGAGAAGTGGTTTTCAGTGATTCAAAGTGCCTTTGACCCAAAAGACGATGACGGTCATGAGATCTCATTGAAGAACGGGCGAAAAGTGCGTTTGGCGATTTCAGCCTCTACCACGGGTCAGCTGATTTTGATTACCGATCTGACCGAGACCCGACTATTGCAGTCTCGCGTGAGTGATCTTCAGCGTTTGTCTTCATTAGGTAGAATGGTGGCCTCGCTTGCCCATCAAGTGCGAACGCCGCTTTCAAGTGCGATGCTGTATGCATCAAACCTTGCCGCGCCAAATCTGCCGCCGGCAACAAAAACGCGTTTTCAATCTAAGCTTATGGATAGATTGCATGACTTAGAGAAGCAAGTGAACGACATGCTGTTGTTTGCCAAAGGTGGTGACAACAAAGTCGTTAAGCCATTTACTGTGGCTGAATTGATCACTGAATTTCACCCTATGGTGGAAGCGGCATTGAAAACTAACCAGATTGATTATTGCCAAGAAGTTGAGGGCGAACAGACTCAAATGTTCGGCAACGCCAATGCTATCGCCTCAGCGTTAAGCAACCTAGTGTTGAACGCGGTTCAAATTGCGGGTAAGGAATCGCAGATCGATGTGTTTTTTAGGCCCGTAAATGGCGAGCTTAAGATATCAGTGCAAGACAGTGGCCCCGGCGTACCGAAAGAGCTTCAAGGTAAAATAATGGAACCCTTCTTTACCACTCGTTCACAAGGTACAGGTCTAGGCTTAGCGGTTGTACAAATGGTATGTCGAGCACATGAAGGCCGACTGGAATTGATATCAGAAGAAGGCGACGGCGCATGCTTTACCATGTGTCTACCGCTTGAAAGAAGTGCTTCTTCTGAAGACTAATAAGTTTTAACTGAATTTACACTGGAGAATCCTATGGCTCAAAGCAAAGTGTTAATCGTCGAAGATGATGAAGGTCTACGCGAAGCCCTTGTCGACACACTCGCGCTTGCTGGCTATGAATGGCTGGAAGCGGATTGTGCGGAAGATGCTCTGGTCAAATTAAAATCGAACTCCGTTGATATTGTCGTATCTGACGTGCAGATGGCGGGCATGGGTGGCTTGGCACTATTGAGAAACATTAAGCAGCATTGGCCAAATTTGCCGGTATTGCTAATGACAGCGTACGCCAACATCGAAGATGCCGTTGCTGCAATGAAAGAGGGCGCTATCGACTATATGGCAAAGCCATTTGCGCCAGAAGTGCTGCTCAACATGGTCAGCCGTTATGCGCCTGTAAAGTCGGATGACAACGGCGACGCTATCGTTGCTGATGAAAAAAGTATCAAGCTAATGATGCTAGCTGATAAAGTTGCGAAAACCGATGCCAACGTCATGGTGTTGGGCCCGAGTGGTTCTGGTAAAGAGGTGATGTCTCGCTACATTCACAATGCTTCTAGCCGAAAAGATGGCCCGTTTGTCGCGATTAACTGCGCGGCGATCCCAGACAACATGTTAGAAGCGACCCTGTTTGGTTATGAAAAAGGCGCATTTACTGGCGCTATTCAAGCTTGCCCGGGGAAATTCGAGCAAGCGCAGGGCGGTACAATTCTGTTGGATGAGATCAGTGAAATGGATCTTAGCCTACAAGCCAAACTACTGCGTGTTTTGCAAGAGCGCGAAGTTGAGCGATTAGGTAGTCGTAAGAGCATCAAATTGGATGTTCGTGTATTAGCGACCAGTAACCGAGACCTTAAACAGTATGTTTCTGAAGGGAATTTCCGTGAGGATTTATACTACCGCCTGAATGTATTCCCAATTTCTTGGCCTCCATTGTGCGAGCGTAAAGGCGATATTGAGCCTTTAGCCAAGCACTTAGTTGAGCGCCACTGCACCAAACTTGGTATGCCTGTACCCGTTATGTCAGCACAAGCGATCAGCAAACTCGTCAATTATCCGTGGCCGGGCAATGTTCGCGAATTAGACAATGTGGTACAGCGTGCGCTAATATTGAGCGAACAAGAGAACATCTCTGGTGAGCATATCCTTCTTGAAGGTGTCGATTGGCAAGACGCAAGCAGCCTACAACAAATCGTCGAAGGCAGTGACGTAGCTGCGCCAGAAATTAAGCCTATTGCCGAAGCAAACCCAATCAATAAAATCGCGGCTAGCAGCGAAGGGTTAGGTAATGAGCTTAGAGATCAAGAGTATGCGATCATTCTTGAAACCCTGATTGCATGTAATGGCCGACGCAAAGATATGGCTGAAAAACTGGGCATTAGCCCTCGTACACTGCGTTACAAGTTGGCTAAAATGCGCGATGCTGGAATAGATATCCCAAACTGAGGATAGATTAGTAGTGTCAGCTTTCTGACTAGTGTAATACGATATCTAGTCAATTAAATGTGTGGCACGCTAATTGCTCTGTCAATAATATAGCTAAATAGATGGTCATAATTTTGACTCCTGAGGTAGTAGATGAGAATAGATGGTTTACAAGGCGAAATGCAGGCAATGATGGTCGAAGCTGCCAGCGCGCGTCCCGCAGCAACGGGGCAAGCGGTCGGTGCAGATTTTGGCAACATGCTGACTAATGCCATCAATAATGTGAACTCATTACAAAAGACCTCAGGTGATCTTCAAGCTCGTTTTGATAGTGGCGACCAAAGCGTATCCCTATCGGACGTGATGATTGCTCGTAATAAATCTAGTGTGGCTTTTGAGGCGACGATCCAAATTAGAAATAAATTGGTCGAATCGTACAAAGAGCTGATGAATATGCCGGTATAAGTTGGGTAGTTAAATAGTGGCAGATAATAGTCAAACAACAGATTTAACCGTAAGCGATAGCAACGACCATGCACTTATTGCAGGCTCTGAGCTAGACGGAGAAGGGCAAAATCCCGATCTAGGTGAACGCAGTTCATCGAAGTTCGATATGGCTGTCGGTGATCTTGATTTACTTCGTCAGGTCGTCTTAGTCCTTTCTATCTCTATCTGTGTAGCGCTGATTGTGATGCTGTTTTTCTGGGTAAAAGAGCCAGAAATGCGTCCATTAGGGGCTTACGAAACAGAAGAATTGATCCCCGTTCTTGATTACTTAGATCTGCAAAAGATCGATTACACGCTTGAAGGCAATACCATCTCAGTACCGGCGAGTGAGTACAACTCATTAAAGCTTAATATGGTACGAGCGGGTTTGAATCAAGAGCGAAACGCGGGTGATGACATCCTCATGCAAGACATGGGTTTTGGTGTATCACAACGTTTAGAACAAGAACGCCTTAAATTAAGCCGCGAAAGACAACTTGCCAAAGCCATTGAGCAGATGAAACAGGTGCGTAAAGCTCAGGTTTTATTGGCCCTGCCGAAGCAGAGTGTTTTTGTACGTCATAATCAAGAAGCCTCTGCTTCTGTATTCCTAACTCTAAAAACAGGTACTAACCTCAAGCAGCAAGAAGTTGATTCTGTTGTGGATATGGTGGCAAGTGCCGTTCCGGGAATGAAAACCTCACGTATTACGGTGACCGATCAGCATGGCCGATTGTTGAGCTCAGGCTCTCAAGACCCTATGTCAGCGGCGCGTCGTAAAGAACACGAGTTAGAGCGCAATCAAGAACAAGCGCTGCGTGAAAAAATTGACTCCATCCTGATTCCTATTCTTGGGTTTGGTAACTACACCGCTCAGGTTGATATCCAGCTCGATTTCAGTGCTGTGGAGCAAACCAGAAAACGTTTTGATCCGAATACACCGGCGACTCGAAGTGAATACACCTTAGAAGATTACAACAATGGAAATACGGTGGCGGGTATTCCGGGTGCGTTGAGTAACCAGCCTCCAGCGGATGCCTCAATTCCACAAGATGTGGCTCAGATGAAAGACGGCGCGATGACAGGTCAAGGCTCTGTTCACAAAGAAGCGACTCGAAACTTTGAGCTAGACACCACCATCAGTCATGAACGTAAACAGAGCGGCACGGTTAATCGTCAGACGGTTTCTGTTGCGATCAAAGACCGCCAATCCTTGAACCCAGATACGGGTGAAGTGGTTCATACGCCAATCCCGGCGAGCGAAATCAATGCGATTCGCCAAGTACTGATTGGTACGGTGGGCTTTGATGAAACTCGTGGTGATTTGCTCAACGTATTAAGCATGCAGTTTGCACCTCAAGTAACAGATGTTGTTGCTGATGTGCCAATCTGGGAGCATCCAAACTTCAATGATTGGGTTCGTTGGTTTGCAAGTGCCTTGGTTATCATTGTGGTGGTGTTGGTACTTGTTCGCCCTGCAATGAAGAAACTGCTTAACCCAGCAGCAGACAACGATGAACAGATGTACGGACCTGATGGCATGCCAATTGGTGCCGACGGCGAAACCAGCTTAATTGGTGGTGATATTGAAGGTGGTGAGCTGTTTGAATTTGGTTCAAGTATCGACTTACCAAACCTTCATAAAGACGAGGACGTGCTGAAAGCAGTACGTGCACTTGTAGCGAATGAACCAGAGCTAGCAGCTCAAGTAGTTAAGAATTGGATGGTAGATGGCTAACGAAATAGTTCCACAACAAACTGAAGGCGGTGAAGTGCTTGATGTCTCTAGCGTGGATATCGGCTCTATCTCAGGCGATGAGCGCGCTGCGATCTTGTTGCTCAGTTTAAATGAAGAAGATGCTGCTGGTATTATTCGTCACCTAGAGCCAAAGCAGGTTCAGCGTGTGGGTAGTGCGATGGCGCGAGCTACAGACCTATCCCAAGAGAAAGTAGGCGCTGTGCACCGTGCTTTCTTAGATGATATTCAGAAGTACACCAACATTGGTATGGGCAGCGAAGACTTCATGCGTAATGCGTTAGTTGCTGCTCTGGGTGAAGACAAGGCGAATAACCTTGTTGACCAAATCCTTCTCGGCACAGGTTCGAAAGGTTTGGATTCGCTTAAGTGGATGGATCCTCGTCAGGTGGCGAGCATTATCATCAACGAGCACCCTCAAATTCAAACTATTGTGTTGTCGTACCTCGATGCCGATCAATCGGCTGAGATCCTGTCTCAGTTCCCAGAGCGAGTTCGTCTGGATCTGATGATGCGTATTGCCAACCTTGAAGAAGTTCAACCTTCGGCGCTTGCTGAACTGAATGAAATCATGGAGAAACAGTTCGCGGGTCAAGCGGGTGCTCAAGCTGCCAAAATTGGTGGCCTGAAAGCCGCGGCTGAGATCATGAACTACATGGATAACAACGTGGAAGGCGTCTTGATGGATCAAATCCGTGACCAAGACGAAGACATGGCAACACAGATTCAAGATCTGATGTTTGTCTTTGAAAACCTTATTGAAGTTGATGACCAAGGTGTTCAACGACTACTACGTGATGTTCCACAAGATATTCTACAGAAAGCGCTTAAAGGTGCTGATGACGGTCTACGTGAGAAGATCTTCAAGAACATGTCTAAACGTGCTGCCGATATGATGAGAGACGACATTGAGGCGATGCCGCCAGTAAAAGTCTCCGACGTGGAAGCGGCTCAAAAAGAGATATTAGGTATTGCGAGGAAGATGGCAGACAGTGGCGAGATTATGCTGTCTGGTGGCGCCGACGAGTTCCTTTAATACAGAAACCTCAAGAGCCCCACACTGTTGGGGCTTTTCTTTATCCAATCTCGAACCCAAGATTAACTCCGTTCAACGGCTTGAATTTACAATGCAGCTGGACGCATTCATAGATAGGTACTGATATGTCAGGTGATAGAAAACGCGGCTTCCTTCGCCCTGAAGAAGATAATACGGTTGCCCAACCTCAGAAATGGGGGTTGCCTGACTACACCTCTGATGTGAATAAACAAGCCAAAGAAACGGCCTTTAATTACGACCCTAGTTGGATGCCGACGGTTGAAGAAGCCATTGAAGACGAAGAGCTTGTTCTGACTGAAGAGCAAATCGAATTGATTAAGCAAGGTGCTTATCAGGAAGGGCTGCATCAAGGCCAAGAAGCTGGCTTTAAACAGGGTTACGAAAAAGGTAAAGAAGAAGGGTTTGCTGCAGGCCACGAAGAAGGCAATCAAGCCGGCAAGCTTGAAGGCGTGACTGCTGGTCAAGAGTACATTCAGCAGCAAGTTGCCATCTTTATGGGGCTAGCCAACCAGTTTGCTCAACCTTTAGAGCTGATGAACGCTCAGGTAGAGAAGCAATTGGTGGACATGGTACTGACCATGGTCAAAGAAGTGGTTCATGTTGAAGTGCAAACCAACCCACAAATCATATTAGATACCGTTAAAGAGTCGGTCGAGTCGTTGCCGATCTCAGGTCATGCGATCACATTGAAGCTTAATCCCGAAGACGTCGCGATTATTCGTTCTGCGTATGGCGAAACTGAATTGGATTGCCGCAATTGGACGTTAGTTGCAGAGCCGGCACTCAACCGTGGTGACGTACAAATCGAAGCGGGTGAGTCGAGCGTTAACTACCGCATGGAAGACCGTGTGAAAAACGTCATTCAAAACTTCTGTGGCGCAAACCGTCATCAGGGTCATGAGTAATGCTTGAATTAGCAAATCGTCTTAGCCAATACAAAGTCGAGGGGCTAAAATCGCGACCAATTGCCTCTGGTAAGTTAGTACGCGTTGTTGGCTTAACGCTTGAAGCGACCGGCTGTAAAGCACCCATCGGCAGCCTGTGTTTAGTAGAAACCATGTCTGGTCAGATGGAAGCCGAAGTCGTCGGCTTCTCTGGCGATAACTTATTTTTGATGCCGAGTGAACAAATCACTGGGATACTACCTGGCGCTCGTGTGACCCCCGTGACCACTGAAAGCGGTATCCCTGTCGGAATGGAATTGCTTGGCCGAGTGATCGACGGGGTGGGTAATCCACTTGATGGGCTAGGTCCAATCTATACCGAACAACGCGCTTCATTTAATGCTGAGCCAATCAACCCTTTAGCTCGTAAACCGATTTCTGAACCGCTCGATGTCGGCTTGAAGGCCATAAACGGTTTGCTGACGGTAGGTAAAGGTCAGCGTATTGGTCTGTTTGCTGGTTCCGGTGTCGGTAAGTCGGTCACGCTCGGGATGATGACTCGAGGCACGACCGCGCAAGTGGTGGTGGTAGGTCTAATTGGTGAGCGTGGACGAGAAGTTAAAGAATTTATTGAAGAGATTCTTGGCGAAGATGGACGCAAACGATCTGTGGTGGTCGCTGCTCCTGCGGATTCATCGCCACTGATGCGATTGAAAGGTTGCCAAACTGCACTGGCTGTAGCTGAGTACTTCCGCGATCAAGGTTTAGATGTTCTTTTATTAATGGATTCATTGACCCGTTTTGCTCAGGCTCAGCGCGAAATTGCTCTGTCTGTGGGTGAGCCGCCAGCAACCAAAGGTTATCCGCCATCAGTCTTCGCTAAGCTTCCTGCGCTGGTGGAACGAGCAGGTAACGGCAATGATGAACAAGGTTCTATCACGGCTTTCTTTACCGTGTTAACCGAAGGCGATGACTTACAAGATCCGATTGCGGATGCGTCGCGAGCAATTCTCGATGGTCACGTTGTGTTATCTCGTGAGATGGCCGATGCCGGTCACTACCCAGCGATTGACGTTGAGAAATCCGTCAGTCGTGTTATGCCGCAAATCACCACTGAAGAACATGTCTTGATGTCGAAAGCGGTAAGGCAAGTGCTGTCTATCTGCCGTAAAAACCAAGATTTGGTGTCGATTGGTGCTTACAAGCCAGGAACGGATCCAGCAATCGATAGTGCCTTCACGTTGAAACCAAAACTGGATGAGTACTTGCAGCAGAAGATGAAAGAGACCGTCCCATACGACATGTGCGTCAACATGTTGAAACATGTATTGGGTGGCTAACGGGTGAATAAGGTTAGTCATGGATAACGCATTAGAATTTTTGCTCGATCAAGCCAAAGATCAAGAGAACCAAGCGGTACTTGCGCTCAACAAAGCGAACTCTGAGCTGCAAGGCTACTATGAGCAGGTTGCGCAGATTGAAAAGTATCGACTGGATTACTGTCAGCAGCTCGTTGACCGCGGCAAGGCAGGCTTAACGGCGAGCCAATATGGTCACTTGAACCGCTTCTTAACTCAGTTGGATGAAACATTATCCAAACAGAGAGAAGCCGAGCACCACTTTAAAAATCAAGTCGACAACTGCCAAAGCTACTGGATGGAGTTACGCAAAAAACGTAAATCCTACGAGTGGTTGATGGAGAAAAAGCAGAAAGAGAAAGCAAAGCTGCAAGATCGAAGAGAACAAAAGCAAATGGATGAATTTTCGACTCTGTTATACAGCCGAAAGAAGATGTGATCCTAAGCCACGAATGACGTCAGTGCTGTTCTCTATATTGTGAAAACCGAACTTATAGGCATGTTTCTTGCTCCGTTTTATATAAAATTGCGCGTTATGCCCACCAAAGGCATGAAAAGCATCCGACTTTCTTTTTGTTGCCTGATTCATGGCAGCAAAGCTAGTAGATAGAGCTTGTATATATGAATGTTAGTCTTTCCTCAAATTCAGCGACCAACAAAATGTCATCGTTGTTGGACACCGGTTCTGCCTCTTCCAAGGTAGAAGAAACCGGCGACTCTAAAGGTTTCTTTGAGTCCTTTAAAGAAGCGCTCGGCTTTGAAGAAAGTGACAGTAAAGTCGCAGCAAAAGACACAGAAAGCACTGCGAAACCTGATACTAAACAGACATCTACCGAAGGTGAAGCGTCAGCCGAAGCGAACAAAGGTGATTCCGCTGAATCAAAGGCTACTGACGAAGTGAGCGAAGCGCAAAGCAAGCAAGCAGCTTCAGAAGTAGAAGGCGAGAAAGCTGCTGATAAAACATCAGCAGAGGCTGCGTCTGGATCTGAGGCTCAGCTCAAAGCCAATTCGGGCACTGATAGCACTGTCGCTGATAAGACTGTTGCAGATGGTAAAGATGCGCAGGATACGACTAACGAATCTAAAGAACATATTGCTCAATCCCAAACTCAGGGTCCATCAGCGGTAGATGGTGCTACGCAGGCATCGCAAGCCAATGCAGCGATGAGCGAAGGCAATAAATTGCTTGGTCAATTGGATGAGGCAAACAAAACCCTAAATCAAGCGCCAAACGGCAAAGGCTTGCCTCAGCAAGGTCAGGTAGAACAAGCCCAAGGTAATATCACCGGTGCTTCTGTTGCAGGAGTTTCCGTTACGGATAAGGCGACACAACAAGCTAAGGCTGCAAATCAGGAGAAGAGCCTTGAAGTTGATTCTGAAATCGCTGTACTTACCGGAGGTAAGGGTGTTTCTCAGCTAACTGATACTGAAATTCGACAGTTGATGGATAAAGGCGTCACTCCAGAACAAATTGAAGCCAGTATGAGCCGAGAGCTGAGCCAAAAGAATGCAGCTAGTGCGGTTGCTGCCGAGCAGAGCCAAGGATTGTCAGCCGTGGATATTGAACTGGCAAAGCAAGTAGATGCCCATACCAAAGCGCTAAACCAATTGAATGGACAAATCGAATCAGAGCAGTCTGTTGTCGATAGCTTGCTTGATAAGCAACAAAGTGGCGCTAAGTTGACGGTTGATGAGCAAGCCGCTTTGGCTAAAGCGACCTCTAACCTAGACCTGTTGAATCAACAGCTCGCTAACGTTCAACAACAAGTAACAGCTTTGCTAAGTCAAGCTCCGGCTGCGAACAGTGCGTCTGGTGAACCCACTGCTATCGATTGGGATAATACGGATTCAAGCGAAACTAAAGCCTTAGCTGCGGCAGCATCAACAGCAGCTGTAGCGACGGCTACACAACAAGTGTCAGCGCAGGCCGCTTCTCAATCAGCAAACAATGCTCTTACGGACAAGGCGGCAATGCTGCACGCCAATAATGCACATGCAGCCCAACAGGCCGCAGCTCAACAAGCTAATGTGGCTTCACCTCAGCAGCAAGCAACGTTGGATCCAGCTTTAACCGCGCAAGGAATGGCGATGAATGCAACGCCAGCTGCCACAAAAGCAGGCTCGACTGATACGCTTCTTAAAGCGGGCGCCGGTGCAGCAGCACTGTCTGGTTTGGGTAAAGCGGGTGCTAAAGAAGATTCTAAAGATTCGACCTTTGCTCAGCAGATCGCTTCTGCGGCTGGTGCACAAGGTACGGCAACGGTGGGTTCAGCACCTACGCGAGCTGAAATTCAAGCTGCTCAACAAGCGCCCTTACAGCTCACCAAAGAGCTAGCCAATGAGCAAGTGGCTGAAAAAGTACAAATGATGATGTCTAAGAACCTTAAGAACTTGGACATTCGTCTCGACCCACCAGAATTGGGCCAAATGAAAATCCGCATGACCATGAATAATGACGTGGCAAACGTGCACTTTACGGTGAGTAATCAGCAAGCGAGAGATGTGATTGAACAAACCTTACCTCGCTTGAGAGAGATGCTTGCTCAGCAAGGTCTGCAGCTTGCCGATTCGTCTGTTCAACAACAGAACTCCGGTCAGGGACAAGATAGATACAACAATGGTGAGCAACAATCCGGCGCTAACCGCACAAATGATACGCAAGGTGATGAAAACCTTGATAGTGGCAGCAATCTTGAATTGAATGTCGCATCAAAGCGTGATGGAATTAGTTATTATGCCTAATATCAGGCTAAGAACGATTGGTTGATAGAAAGAACCATCAGTTAATCGAAAGAACAGGAAGTTAGAGTAAAGTATGGCAGAAGAACAAGATGCACCTAAAGGGAAGAGCAAGCTCCTTATCATCATTATAGCGGTAGTCGTTTTGCTGCTTGGCATAGGTGGTGCGCTGTTCTTTTTCTTAGGCTCCGATGATAGTGCCTCTGAATCTCAGTCTCAGCCAGCCACCGCAGTGGTCGCAGCAGAGCCTGTCATGTATGTTAATATTCCTCAGCCTTTCTTGTTTAATGTGACGGGGGATAAAAAAGATCGCCTAGTTCAGATAAAAGCACAGCTCATGGTACGTGGCAGTAAGAATGAAGACCTGGCTCGTTACCACTCTCCACTTGTAGAAAGTACGCTACTGGCCACGTTCGCTTCGGCAACGGTTGATCAATTGCGCTCACCAACAGGCCGCGTGGAACTGCGTAATAAGGCAACAGAAGATATTAAAGCAAGCCTGGCTCAAGCTGTTGGCCAGCCTGTGATTGAAAAAGTGTTATTCACTGACTTCGTAATTCAATAGGTAATTTGTGACCGATTTATTAAGCCAAGACGAAATTGATGCGCTGTTACATGGCGTTGATGATGTTGAAGAAGTTGAAGATGTCTTAGAAACCGAAAATGACAATGCGGTCAATTTCGACTTCTCATCTCAAGATCGAATCGTCCGTGGTCGAATGCCGACCCTTGAACTTATTAACGAGCGCTTCGCACGTCATATGCGTATCAGCTTGTTTAATATGTTACGTAAAACGGCTGAAGTGTCGATCAACGGCGTACAGATGATGAAGTTTGGTGAGTACCAAAACACATTGTATGTACCCACCAGTTTAAACATGGTTCGTTTCCGTCCATTGAAAGGTACGGCACTCATCACCATGGAAGCTCGTCTGGTTTTCATTCTCGTAGAGAACTTTTTTGGCGGTGATGGTCGTTTCCACGCCAAGATTGAAGGTCGTGAATTCACGCCTACTGAAAGACGAATCATTCAGTTACTGCTGAAAATTGTTTTTGAAGATTACAAAGAAGCTTGGTCGCCAGTGATGGGGGTTGAGTTTGAATACTTGGATTCCGAAGTGAACCCAAGTATGGCGAACATTGTGAGCCCAACCGAAGTGATTGTTGTGAGTTCGTTCCACATTGAAGTGGATGGCGGTGGTGGTGACTTCCACGTTGTCATGCCTTACTCCATGGTTGAGCCGATCCGTGAACTGCTGGATGCGGGTGTTCAATCAGACAAGATGGAAACCGATGTTCGTTGGAGTACCGCACTGCGTGATGAGATCATGGATGTGCCCGTCAATTTCCGCGTGAATTTGCTAGAGCAAGATATTTCCCTTCGTGATCTGATGGAGCTGCGCCCTGGTGATGTTATCCCAATGAACATGCCTGAGCACGCAACCATGTTTGTCGAAGAACTGCCGACTTATCGTGTGAAAATGGGCCGTTCTGGTGAGAAGCTTGCAGTACAGATTTCGGAAAAAATTCAAAGACCACATGTGGTTAAAACTGATCTCGCTTTTCTAGGTAAAGACTTATTGTCTGAGCTCGAAAACAGTGATGATGACGACGAATAGTAAAATAGATAAAAGTATAGGAATTGGTAATGGAACCTAGTGAAGATCAAAAGCTAGCAGACGAATGGGCTGCAGCACTTGGTGAAGATCCTTCAGCGCCGTCAATTGATGTTGATGATGTGCTTGCGGCACCACTTGATGAGCTAACCGATTCATCATCTCCGATTTCTGAAGATGAGCGTCGTAAGCTGGATACCATTATGGATATTCCAGTGACTATTTCGATGGAAGTTGGTCGCTCTCAGATCAGTATCCGTAATTTACTTCAGTTGAACCAAGGTTCGGTTGTTGAGCTAGATAGAATTGCTGGTGAGTCACTGGATGTGATGGTAAACGGTACCTTGATTGCTCATGGTGAAGTGGTTGTGGTGAACGACAAGTTTGGTATTCGTTTGACTGACGTTATTAGCCAAACAGAACGAATTAAGAAGCTGCGTTAATGAGCTTTTTGTCTCAAAGACTTGCGGGCTCTTTTCTCGGAATGACAGGTTTGTTACGAGGAATCTTGGGAGTAGGGCTATTAACGGCTCCTTCCATTGCCTTTGCAGCAACACCGCCTTCTCTCGATTTAGCGACCACCTTTGGGTCGCTAATTTTCGTTATAGCCTTCATTTTATTTATTGCTTGGCTACTCAAGCGAATGCAAGTACCTGCGATGTCGAATCAACAAGGTTTGGCGATTGTTAGGCAAATCCCTGTTGGTACTAAAGAGCGCATCGCTATTGTGCAAGCGGGTGATGAACAGTTCTTGGTAGGGATTACCACACAATCGATTCAGCTGATCTCTAAGCTTGATAAACCTCTTACTCAGGAGATGCTGGAAAAAAGTACATTTTCAAGTCAGCTTTCCCAGCTAATAAAAAAAGATGCAAACAAGTAACGGACTTTTGAACTCCTCTTACTTTCACCAAGCCGGAGTTTTCCGAACGGTGAAAGTGTGGTTGGTTCAGCTTATTCTCCTATGCTCAATCGTATTCAGTGTGTCGGTATTTGCACAAGCTGAAGACGGCACCGTCATTCCTGCGAATACCGCTGGCTCGGAATCGGTGACTATCAGCACGATGGAACAAGACCAAGCCAAATCGACAACCATGACCACGGGCAGCTTAACTGGCAATGGTGGCGGCATACCAGCCTTTACCATGACAACCAATGCCAATGGCGGTGAAGACTACTCGATTAACCTGCAAATTCTCGCGTTAATGACCATGCTTGGCTTCTTGCCGGCGATGGTGATTTTGATGACATCGTTCACTCGTATTGTGGTAGTGATGTCTATCTTGCGTCAGGCGATGGGTCTACAACAAACACCGTCTAACCAAGTCATTATTGGTATTGCGATATTCTTGACCTTCTTCATCATGTCGCCAGTGATTAACCAAGTGAACGAACAAGCAGTTCAGCCATATCTTAATGAACAGATCTCGGCACGACAGGCATTTGATGTTGCCCAAGAACCGATTAAATCCTTCATGCTTAAACAGACTCGAATCAAAGATCTTGAAACCTTTGTTGAGATTTCTGGTGCGGAAGTGACTAACCCTGAAGATGTTTCGATGGCGGTTCTGATTCCAGCATTTATCACATCGGAATTAAAAACGGCTTTCCAAATCGGCTTTATGCTGTTTTTGCCGTTCTTAATCATCGACTTGGTGGTGGCATCGGTATTGATGGCTATGGGTATGATGATGTTGTCACCGATGATTGTATCGCTGCCGTTTAAGTTGATGCTGTTTGTTCTGGTTGATGGCTGGAACTTGATACTCTCCACACTCGCCGGCAGTTTTGCCTTGTAGCTGGGGGAATAATGAATCCTGAAATATTCGTAGAGTTGTTCCGAGATGCCCTTTGGATGGTACTGATAATGGTATGTGCCATTATTATTCCTAGCCTATTAATTGGTTTAGTCGTAGCGGTTTTCCAAGCTGCGACGTCTATCAACGAACAAACATTGAGTTTCCTACCGCGTTTGATCGTGACGTTATTGGCGTTGATGATGTTTGCTCACTGGATGACTCAGATGATGATGGAGTTTTTTTTCGAACTCATCGAACGCTTACCGCAAGTTCTGTATTAAACCTATATGGAATACCCAACGAGCCTTGTACTAGAGTGGTTAGCCAATTATTTTTGGCCATACACTCGCATCTCAGCCATGCTGATGGTAATGACGGTAACAGGGGCACGCTTTGTGTCGCCGCGTATCCGTCTGTATTTAGGTTTGGCGATCACCTTTGCTGTGATGCCCGCAATCCCTGCTGTTCCTAAAGAGATTGAGCTGCTGTCCTTCCAAGGATTCTTGACTGTATTTGAACAAATCGTGATTGGTGTCGCCATGGGGTTTGTTACTCAGTTTTTGATTCAAACTTTTGTTATGCTCGGTCAGATTTTAGGTATGCAATCGAGCTTGGGTTTTGCCTCTATGGTTGACCCTGCGAATGGTCAAAATACGCCAGTACTTGGCCAACTGTTCATGCTGTTAGCGACCATGTTTTTCTTGGCGACCGATGGTCACTTGAAAATGTTGCAACTGGTAGTGTTCAGCTTTAAAACTTTGCCGATTGGCAGTGGGTCTTTAACCGCCGTCGATTTCAGAGAGCTGGCATTGTGGCTTGGCATCATGTTCAAAACAGCATTAGCGATGTCGTTATCGGGTATTATTGCGCTGCTGACGATTAACCTTTCATTTGGCGTAATGACACGTGCGGCACCTCAGCTAAACATATTTTCTTTGGGTTTTGCATTTGCGCTACTCGTGGGTCTGTTACTTTGTTGGTACATCCTTGGCGGCTTGTTTAGCCACTATGAGCTATTTTGGATACAAGGCGAGCAACAGATATGTCGTCTAATCCGGTTAGATTGCTAGGAGACTGAAATGGCAGAGTCAGACGGTCAAGAACGCACAGAAGACGCCACGCCCAAACGCTTGCAACAGGCCAAAGAGAAAGGGCAGGTTGCAAGGTCAAAAGAGCTGGCGTCAGCATCGGTATTGATAGTCGGTGCGATTTCTTTAATGTGGTTTGGCGAATCGATGGCGAAGGCTTTGTTTGAGGCCATGCAACGCCTGTTTTCACTCAGTCGTGACGAGATTTTTGATACTAACAAGCTACTGGAAATAGCGGGTGGAGCATTAGTAAACCTATTGTTCCCACTGTTTTTGATTCTCATCACTTTGTTCGTTGCTGCTGTGATTGGCGCTGCGGGTGTTGGTGGGGTCAATTTCTCAATGCAAGCCGCTATGCCAAAGGCATCTAAACTCAATCCTTTGAGTGGTATCAAGCGTATGTTTGGCTTACAAAGCTGGGTTGAACTGCTGAAATCTATCTTGAAAGTGGCTTTGGTATCGGGCATGGCCATTTATCTGATTCAAGCTTCTCAACATGACTTGATGCAGTTGAGTATGGATGTGTACCCACAGAATATATTCCATGCCTTAGATATTTTGCTCAACTTTATCCTATTGATCAGTTGTTCTCTACTCATCGTGGTCGCCATTGATATCCCATTCCAGATTTGGCAACACGCCGATCAGCTGAAGATGACCAAGCAAGAAGTTAAAGACGAATTCAAAGACACTGAGGGTAAGCCCGAAGTGAAAGGTCGTATTCGTATGCTGCAACGAGAAGCCGCTCAACGTCGAATGATGGCTGACGTTCCTCAAGCGGATGTGATTGTGACTAACCCTGAGCACTTTTCAGTGGCGCTGCGCTATAAGCAGAATCAAGATAAGGCACCAATTGTAGTTGCTAAAGGTGTCGATCACATGGCGATGAAAATCCGTGAAATCGCGCGAGAAAATGACATCTATATTATCCCAGCACCGCCATTGGCTAGGGCGCTTTATCACACCACAGAGCTCGAACAACAAATTCCTGACGGTCTGTTTGCGGCAGTTGCACAAGTGCTTGCATATGTTTTCCAGCTTAAGCAATACCGAAAAAAAGGTGGAGAGAGGCCAAAACTGCAAGATTCTAATATGCCGATCCCACCTGATTTACGACATTAGATCAATTGCTTGAGCTCAGCTTGATGAACCCTGATAATAGCAACTTAGCTACCCCTCTTGTTTCCGAGGTGATGGCGATAATTTGACGTGAGATGTTGGTACAGTGTTTGCTATATCAATTCCGAACATATTAGCCCATAGCAACATAGCTTAGACCTAGGCCTCAATCTGCTTAGTGAGATAGCTACAACATAGCGAAACTGCCTAGATTTATGAAATTCACCCTGCCTTTTGCGGACAAGCTACCTAAAATTCCTAACCGTGCCATGCCTGCGATTGGCGCGCCTGTTATGGTGCTTGCAACGCTTGCTATGGTGGTGTTGCCCATTCCAGCTTTCTTGTTGGATATGTTCTTCACCTTCAACATTGCACTGTCTATGGTTGTGCTATTGGTATCGGTTTATACCCGCAGGCCTTTAGATTTCGCTGCATTCCCGACCGTCCTGCTGATTGCGACTCTACTTCGATTGGCCTTGAACGTTGCTTCGACACGTGTGGTATTGCTCCATGGTCACGAAGGTGGCGACGCGGCAGGTAACGTGATTGAAGCCTTCGGTAACGTGGTTATCGGTGGTAACTACGCGGTTGGTTTAGTGGTGTTCTTGATTCTTATGATCATCAACTTCATGGTTGTAACCAAAGGTGCGGGTCGTATCTCGGAAGTAAGCGCGCGTTTCACGTTAGACGCCTTACCGGGTAAACAGATGGCAATCGATGCCGACTTGAACGCAGGTTTGATCGACCAAGACCAAGCGCGTCTGAGACGTTTTGAAGTCACCAAAGAAGCTGACTTCTACGGTTCGATGGACGGTGCTTCTAAGTTTGTTAAAGGCGATGCGATCGCTGGTATCTTAATCTTATTCATCAACATCATTGGTGGCTTGAGCATTGGTATGGCTCAGTTTGATCTTGGTTTTGGTGAAGCAATCGAAATCTACACGCTACTGACTATCGGTGATGGTCTGGTTGCACAAATTCCATCTCTATTACTGTCTATTGCAGCTGCGATGATGGTAACGCGCCAAAATACTGATGAAGATATGGGTGAGCAACTTGTCTTCCAGATGTTCGACAATCCAAAAGCCTTGATGATCACCGCCGCCATCCTTGGCATCATGGGTATTGTTCCGGGTATGCCACATTTCTCGTTCTTGAGCCTTGCCATCGTTGCAGGCGCGGGGGCGTATTACATCGATAAAAAGAACAAGAAGAAGGCGGAAGAGCCTAACCTTCCGGCGACAGTTGAAGCGAATGGAGAAGTAGGCTCTCAGAAGGAGCTCTCTTGGGATGATGTTCAACCTGTCGATATTATTGGTTTAGAAGTGGGTTACCGTTTAATTCCTTTGGTTGATAGAGACCAAGGTGGTGAATTGCTTGAACGCGTTAAAGGTGTGCGTAAAAAGCTGTCTCAAGACTTTGGTTTCTTGATCCCAGCGGTACACATTCGCGATAACCTAGAACTGACACCAAACAGCTACCGTATTACCCTGATGGGTGTTGCTGTGGGTGAAGCTGAGATTAAGCCAGACATGGAGCTCGCGATTAACCCGGGCCAAGTCTATGGCATGATCGATGGCGAGCCGACGATTGACCCTGCCTTTGGCCTTGAAGCGGTTTGGATTCGTGAAGAGCAGCGTGAACACGCACAAGCTCTAGGTTATACCGTTGTAGATTCTTCTACAGTACTGGCGACACACCTTAGCCAACTGCTAACCAACAACGCATCGCAGCTCATTGGCCACGAAGAAGTTCAGAACTTACTTGAGATGCTCAGCCGCTCAACACCTAAGCTGGTGGAAGGTTTTGTACCGGATCAATTGCAGTTGGGTGTGGTTGTGAAAGTGCTACAGAACCTGCTGAATGAAGCTATTCCAATTCGTGACATTCGAACCATAGTCCAAACTTTGTCGGAGTATTCAGGTAAGAGTCAAGAACCTGACATACTTACTGCGGCGGTTCGCATCTCATTGAAGCGATTAATTGTTCAGGAAATCAATGGTATAGAGCCCGAGTTACCAGTGATAACCTTGATTCCTGAGCTGGAACAAATCTTGCATCAAACCATGCAGGCATCCGGCGGAGAATCTGCTGGTATTGAACCTGGTTTAGCCGAACGTTTACAGACCTCTCTCAGCCACGCTACACAAGAGCAAGAGCTGAAAGGTGAGCCCGCGGTACTATTGACCTCTGGCGTGTTGCGTTCGACTCTGGCTAAGTTCGTGAAGAACACGATCCCAAGCTTGCGAGTCTTGTCTTACCAAGAAATACCGGACGAAAAGCAGATACGTATAGTACAAGCTGTTGGTAATTAAGCCGCCTAATTAGAACGGACAATCGAATTGAAAATTAAACGATTTTTTGCAAAAGATATGCGAACGGCTCTGCTCCAAGTTAAAGAAGAACTTGGTTCAGAAGCGGTGATCATGTCTAACAAAAAGGTCGCAGGTGGCGTGGAAATTGTTGCCGCTATTGATGGCGAATCCAGCCCGTCGACAGCGAGCCAGAGATTAAATAAACCTCAGCAGCCTGCACAAAGCCAATATACGCAAATGGCCGCGCCCGCAGCTCCTGCTGGGCGACGTCAACTAGACGATGACAAGGTTAGCCTACAGTCGAATGTTGAAGGTGGACGCTCAATGACTAAGCGCTTTGCGAATATGCTTAAGCAATACAGTCATGGCGCCGATGATGAGCCACAGCATCGTGCAGAAAATGAAGATTCATTGTCAGCATTGCTCAATCGCCAATCAAGCACGGGCCATAAGCCTCATAGTCATCAGACTCAAAGCAATTTGCAGTCTCATGGCCATCAGCAGTCTCACGGTAACCAACAGTCTCACGGAAATCTTGATTCTGCATTTGCTCGTGAAACGGGTTTGTCTAAGTTGATTGCTGAAGACCGCAGAGTAGAGCGCCCGACACCTCGCTTGGATCCTACCCGTTATGATCGTGGTCGAGAGAACACTCAGTCCAAAGGTTCTGATACTGAAATGGAAACGATGCGCGAAGAGATGACCTCAATTCGTCGTCTGTTAGAGCATCAAGTTTCTGGGTTGATGTGGCAAGAAGTTGAGCGCCGTGAACCACTGAGAGCCATGCTTATTAAGCGCCTTGAACGTATGGGTGTATCTGCAGAGCTTGCCGATCAAATGGCTTGCTACATTCCTGAAGATACTAAACCTGCACGTGCATGGAAGGCTCTGTTAGCTCTGGTTGCTGACCAAATCTCCGTTACACAAAAAGATATTTTAAAACGCGGCGGTATTGTGGCTCTACTTGGCCCAACCGGCGTGGGTAAAACAACGACTGTTGCAAAGCTAGCTGCACGTGCTGCCATGGAATATGGCGCTGATAACGTCGCACTAGTGACAACTGACACATATCGTATAGGTGCACATGAGCAGTTATCGATCTACGGCCGAATTATGGGTTGTCCTGTAAGAGTTGCTAAAGATTCTAGCGAACTGGCCGATGTAATATATCAGTTACGTAATCGTCGCCTGATTCTGGTCGATACTGCAGGCATGGGACAACGAGATGTTCGCCTATCTGAGCAGTTAGACACATTGATGCAAGAGAGTGGTTCCGTTATCAATAGCTACCTTGTGTTGCCTGCAACCGCGCAACGCAAAGTGCTGCAAGAAACAATTGAACACTTTAGAAGAATCCCGTTGTCGGGATGCATCATGACTAAGCTGGATGAATCCCTAAGTCTAGGTGAATTCATCAGTGTCGTAATACAAAATGCATTACCAGTTGCTTACATAGCAAATGGTCAACGAGTTCCTGAAGATATCGTTATAGCTCAGCCAAAGTACATGATTGCTAAGGCTAATGAGCTATTAGAAAAATCTACAGAGAATGAACCTCATTACTGGAATAGCGATTCTGAAGGGCTCTAGGCGGCGGATAAATATGAATGAAAATATGATACATGACCAAGCTAGCGGCCTCCGTCGCTTAACCAAGCCTTCACTCACAAAAGTTATCGCTGTAACCGGTGGTAAGGGAGGCGTTGGTAAATCTAATGTGACGTTAGGTATGGCTATTTGCATGGCGCGCCAAGGCAAAAAAGTCATGGTGCTAGATGCCGATTTAGGACTAGCGAACGTCGATATCATGCTAGGTATTCGTTCTAAACGAAACCTTGGGCATGTGTTGGCTGGCGAATGTGAACTTAAGGATGCGATTGTCGAAGGGCCGCACGGAATTAAAATTATTCCAGCGACATCGGGCACTCAAAGCATGACTGAACTTTCACACGCACAGCATGCTGGTTTGATTCGCGCATTCGGTTCGCTTGAAGACGAGATGGATATCTTGTTGGTTGATACCGCAGCCGGTATTTCGGACATGGTGATCAGCTTCTCAAGAGCGGCGCAAGACGTGGTTGTAGTGGTATGTGATGAACCTACCTCGATCACGGATGCATATGCTTTGATTAAGCTTTTAAGCAGAGAACACCAAGTTCAGCGATTCAAAGTTGTTGCAAATATGGTCAGAAGCTACCGCGAAGGCCGAGAATTATTTGCAAAGTTGACTTTGGTCACAGAGCGCTTCTTGAATGTGAGCCTCGAACTCGTAGCATGTATTCCTTTAGATGATAAAGTACGTCAATCAGTCAAGAGACAGAAAATCGTAGTCGATGCGTTTCCTCGCTCTCCAGCTGCATTGGCAATCAGCTCTTTGGCTAACAAAGCCTTGACCTGGCCAATACCAAAAACACCGAGCGGACACTTGGAGTTCTTTGTTGAAAGGCTGCTGAATCGTACTGAATTTATAGAGGAACCATTTGGTGAATAAAGCGCTTACTTACGACCAACACGCTAATCACAATAGCCAACAGGCTTTTTTTGAGAAGTACTCTGTGTTGGTTAAACGTATCGCTCATCACTTGTTGGGGCGATTACCGCCTAATGTATTGGTTGATGACTTAATTCAAGCTGGCATGATCGGCTTGATTGAAGCGCAACAAAACTATGATGGTACCAAAGGCGCAAGCTTTGAGACGTATGCTGGTATTCGGATTCGCGGGGCAATGTTGGATGACATTCGCCGTGGGGACTGGGTGCCGAGATCGGTTCATAAGAACAATCGAGAAATCAGCAGTGCAATTGCGGAATTAGAGGGTATCCTCAACCGCGACCCGAGTGATGCCGAAGTGGCAAAACACATGGGGCTCAGTTTAGAGCAGTATCACAGTGCTTTAACTGACATTAATTGCTCAAGACTGGTTGGAATTGAAGATTTAGGCGTCTCAGATGATGTAATATCTCCGAATGAAGACTCTCAAGATAATACGCCTTTTCAAGGGGTTGCTGATGAGTCATTCCGCCAAGCTTTGATCGATTCGATAAAACAACTTCCGGAAAGGGAAGGCCTTGTGCTTTCGCTTTATTACGACGAAGAACTCAATTTAAAAGAGATTGGGGAAGTGTTAGGTGTCAGCGAATCTCGTGTCAGCCAAATACTGAGCCAATCTATGCAGCGTTTACGCACTAAGTTAAGTGCTTGGACACAGAACGACTAACAACACTGATCCTATTCAGTGGAGGCTAATTTGAACAAAAACATGAAAATTCTCATTGTTGATGATTTTTCAACGATGCGCCGAATTGTTAAAAACCTACTTCGCGATTTAGGTTTCAACAACACTCAAGAAGCAGATGATGGCTTGACCGCGTTACCTATGCTGAAAAAAGGCGAATTTGATTTCGTGGTAACTGACTGGAACATGCCAGGCATGCAAGGGATTGACCTGCTTAAACACATTCGCGCAGACGCAGAACTTAAGCACCTTCCAGTGCTTATGATCACAGCTGAAGCGAAGCGTGAGCAGATCATCGAAGCTGCGCAAGCGGGTGTTAATGGTTACATTGTGAAGCCTTTCACTGCTGCAACGCTGAAAGAGAAACTTGATAAGATTTTTGATCGCTTATAAGCATCAATAAATTTAGGCACTTCTAGGTAAACACTGACTGATAAGTTATCTGTTTATCTCGATAGCCTAAGCGCACAAAGTATGCGGAGTAAGGCCGAATTCAGGATGATTTCATTAGAACAAGCAAAAAAATTAGTAGAGCTGCTTGAGAACGATGAGCAGCAAAATGCTGATTCTCTTGTGAGAAGCATTTATGAAGATAACTTTAGTCTTCAAGACAATCCAATGCTTCAAGAAATAGGAAGTCTGACACGCGACCTCCACGACTCTTTGACTCAATTCAATTTCGATGAACGCATCAGCGTTATCGCAAATGACGAAATCCCTGATGCAAGGGATCGCCTTCAGTATGTCATTGATAAAACGGAAGTTGCGGCAAATAAGACGATGGACGCTGTCGATCGCTGTATGCCAATCGCAGACAACCTACACGAGTGTTTACTTCAAGTAAGGCCTCAATGGAATGAACTGATGCATGGCCGCATTGAGCTGGCACAATTTAAAGCTTTATGTCACCGCATTGATGGATTGCTTGTCCAAGTAGAAGGCGACAGTACTGAACTACGCGGACAATTGACTGAAATCTTGATGGCTCAGGATTTCCAAGATTTAACTGGGCAGATAATTAGCAAAGTTATTACCTTGGTGAATGAGGTGGAAGGACGTTTGGTCGAGATTCTCACGGTATTCGGTGCGAATCAAAAAGAGCCAACTCCAGAGTCAGAGAAGAAAGCATCGATTGCGCCTGAAGGTCCAATTATGAACCCAGAAGAGCGCGAAGACGCTGTCGCATCTCAAGATGAAGTCGACGATTTGTTATCCAGTCTTGGATTTTAAAGGTAACGTATGAGCTACGATTTAGACGAAGATATTCTTCAGGACTTTTTAGTCGAAGCAGGAGAGATCCTTGAACTCCTATCAGAACAACTGGTAGAGCTTGAGAATAACCCTGACGACAAAGACCTATTAAATGCTATTTTCCGTGGTTTCCATACAGTAAAAGGTGGTGCTGGTTTCCTAGCATTAACTGAGCTGGTGGATACTTGTCATGGTGCTGAGAATGTGTTCGACATTCTGCGAAACGGCCAACGCAGCGTAACATCAGGTTTGATGGATACCATGCTGCAGGCGCTAGATACAGTTAATGTACAGTTTCGCGCCGTGCAAGATCAGGAACCTCTAGTACCAGCTGACCAATCTTTATTGGATGAACTTCACCGTCTCTGCAAACCACAGTCCGCCGATGAAGTGGCACCAGTAGAAGCGCCTGCACCTATTATCCCTGAACCTGTTGTTGCAGCGCCTGAACCTGTTATTGCTCCGGAACCTACTGCTGAAAGCTCAAACATCAATGCATCTTCAGTCGATGATATCTCTGAAGATGAGTTTGAACGCTTGCTTGATGAGCTTCACGGTAAAGGTGGTTCACCAACATCGGCTTCTGCACCAACACCGCCGCCAGCACCTGTTGCTCCTCAGCCAGTTGCTGAGAGTGGTGATATTACTGATGACGAATTCGAAAAGTTATTAGATGAACTGCACGGCGCGGGTAACAGCCCGACTGCGGCAAGTTCAACGCCTCCTCCTCCGCCAGCGCCTCCAGCAGCACCTGTTTCAGCAATGTCTGAAGGCGATGATCTGATGACTGACGAAGAGTTCGAGAAGTTACTTGACCAACTACATGGCTCAGGTAATGGACCTTCGATTGAAGAATTGGATGCAGCGACTAAGCCTGCAGAAGTTAAGGCAGTAGCACCTCAAGCTGCGCCTAAACCTGCCGCGCCAGTTGCCGTTAAAGCTGAGTCAAAACCGAGCGCTCCAGCAAAAGCTGAAGTTAAAGCGCCGGCCAAGAAGCAGCAAGCTGAAGCAACAGTTCGCGTTGATACATCAACACTAGACACCATCATGAACATGGTAGGTGAACTGGTATTGGTGCGTAACCGACTTGTCAGCCTAGGCCTCAACAGCAACGACGAAGAAATGTCGAAAGCTGTCTCTAACTTAGATGTTGTTACTGCAGACCTACAAGGTGCAGTAATGAAGACTCGTATGCAGCCGATCAAGAAAGTATTTGGTCGCTTCCCAAGAGTTGTCCGTGACCTTGCTCGTAGCTTGAAGAAAGACATCGTTCTTGAAATGCGTGGCGAAGAAACGGACCTTGATAAAAACTTAGTAGAAGCACTTGCTGATCCCCTGATTCACTTGGTGAGAAACTCGGTCGACCATGGTATTGAAATGCCAAGCGACCGTGTTGCTGCGGGTAAATCACAAACGGGTAAAGTGATTCTGTCTGCCTCTCAAGAAGGTGACCACATTGAACTGGCTATCGTTGATGACGGTGGCGGTATGGACCCTGATAAGCTTCGTGCTATCGCGGTTAAACGTGGCCTGATGGATGAAGATGCAGCGTCTCGCTTATCAAATAAAGAGTGTTTCAACCTGATTTTTGCTCCTGGCTTCTCAAGCAAAGAGCAGATCTCGGATATCTCTGGTCGTGGTGTGGGCATGGACGTTGTGAAAACAGCGATCAACACACTGAACGGCTCTATTGATATTGATTCAGAAATGGGACAGGGCACCAAGATCACCATCAAGGTTCCACTAACCCTAGCGATTCTACCAACCTTGATGGTCGGTGTTGCCGGTCATCCATTTGCATTGCCATTGGCTTCTGTAAACGAGATCTTCCACCTAGATTTAAGCCGCACAAACGTGGTTGATGGCCAGCTGACGATTATCGTTCGCGATAAGTCTATTCCGTTGTTCTACTTGCAAAACTGGCTTGCTCCTAAAGCGGGTATTGTTGAGCTGCGTAAAGGGCACGGCCATGTTGTTATCGTACAACTTGGTAGCCAACGTGTTGGTTTTGTTGTCGATACGCTTATCGGTCAAGAAGAAGTCGTGATCAAGCCGCTTGATAAGCTTCTGCAAGGCACGCCAGGAATGGCAGGTGCGACAATTACAAGTGACGGACACATTGCATTGATTCTAGATGTGCCGGACTTGTTGAAGCAGTACGCAGCTGCGTCAAGAATTTAATTTAAGGATAAATATGGCGATTAAAGTATTAGTCGTTGATGATTCGAGTTTCTTTCGTCGTCGCGTTAGCGAGATCATCAACTCAGAGGCTCGCCTAGAAGTCATTGATGTAGCAGTAAACGGTAAAGAAGCCGTTGAAAAAGCGAAACAGCTAAGACCTGACGTAATCACGATGGATATTGAAATGCCTGTCATGGACGGTATCACTGCCGTTCGTGAAATCATGGCCGCGTCTCCAACGCCTATTTTGATGTTTTCATCGTTAACGCATGATGGAGCGAGAGCAACGTTAGATGCGTTAGATGCAGGTGCTCTCGACTTCCTTCCTAAGAAGTTTGAAGACATTGCACGTAACCGCGACGATGCAGTTGCATTGCTTCAACAGCGTGTGATTCAGATTGCAGCGAAGCGTGCGTTTATGCGCCGTGCTCCTATTGCGCCGAGAGCGACTGCGACGACTGCAACATCTACGCCATTGCGCCAACCGATTTCAACAGCAGCTTCGACTTCGACAGCGAAGCCTGCGGTTGCATCAACGGCGAAATTCAGAGCGTCAGGTAAGAAGTATCAATTAACAGCAATTGGTACGTCGACTGGCGGCCCTGTTGCTCTACAGAAGATTTTGACTCGCATCCCTGCTAACTATCCACACCCAATTGTGTTAGTTCAGCATATGCCAGCAACTTTTACCGCTGCTTTTGCGAGCCGATTGAACACCTTGTGTAAGATTGAAGTTCGCGAAGCGCAAGACGGTGATGTGTTAAAACCTGGCGTGGCGTATCTTGCTCCGGGTGGTAAACAGATGATGGTGGATGGCCGCGCAGGGTCTGCACGTCTAAGAATTATCGATGGCGGCGACCGCATGAACTACAAGCCTTGTGTGGATGTCACATTCGGCTCTGCAGCGAAGATCTACGGCGACAAAGTGTTGTCTATGATCCTGACTGGTATGGGCGCAGATGGTCGAGAAGGTTCGCGTATGTTGAAAACTGCGGGCTCGACAATTTGGGCACAAGACGAAGATAGCTGTGTTGTATATGGTATGCCTCAAGCTGTAGCAAAAGCTGGCATTTCTACTGAAGACCTCCCTCTAGACCGTATCGCGGAAAGGATCTTGGTTGAAGTTGGGTTAGCTTAGGTAAATCGAAATGATTGTTTGGAGTGTTGCAAACCAAAAAGGTGGTGTTGGTAAAACGACCACGACCGTGACTCTAGCAGGTTTACTTGCGTTGAAGGGGCACCGTGTTCTGTTGGTTGATACTGACCCACATGCATCACTGACCACCTATCTGGGTTACGATTCAGATACGGTGGAATCGAGCCTGTTTGATCTGTTCCAGTTGCGTGAGTTTAACGTGCAGACGGTAAGACCTTTGCTTTTACAAACAGAAGTCGAAGGTATCGATATTATCCCTGCGCACATGTCTTTGGCGACATTAGACCGTGTAATGGGAAATCGAAGCGGCATGGGGTTGATCTTGAAGCGTGCTTTAGCCGCTTTGAAAGACGACTATGACTATGTATTGATCGATTGCCCGCCAATTCTGGGTGTGATGATGGTCAATGCATTGGCTGCTAGCGATCGTATATTGATTCCGGTACAGACTGAGTTTTTGGCGATGAAGGGCTTAGAGCGCATGATTCGCACTTTGACCATCATGCAGAAGTCTCGCAAAACACCGTTTAAGGTTACGATTGTCCCGACGATGTACGACAAGCGAACCAAAGCCTCACTGCAAACATTAACGCAGCTCAAAGATGATTACCCAAACCAAGTTTGGACGTCTGCTGTGCCGATTGATACCAAGTTTCGAGACGCGAGCCTAAAACGCTTGCCAGCCTCTCATTTTGCATCGGGTAGCCGTGGTGTATTTGCTTATAAACAGTTGCTTATTTATCTCGAAAGGTTGGCGATAAATGAGCGCGAATAAAGAATCAACAATGGCGCAGCCAAGTCTCTCTAGTGAACAAGCACTGGATGATTACTTTACTGCGTTATTAGGCGATGAAAGCTTTGAATCTGACGATTTTTTTGTTGACGAGTCGAGCGACGAATCACAATCTGAAGAGCCAGAGCCAGAGCCAG
>NZ_JBFRMM010000013.1:35999-133847 GCF_041470465.1 Vibrio sp. 10N.261.55.F4
GCCAGAGCCAGAGCCAGAGCGCCAATTTTCGAGTCACCACTCAAGCTACGCAGAAATACGCGCGGCTGAGTTTGAGGTTCCTAACCTTGAAGATGTTCAGAAACTACTCAGCCGTTTAGAGGCGACCAATGTTGTTGATGAACTGAACCTTGATGAGTTGATGGATCAGAACACCCAGAAAATCGCCCAGCAAGCAGACATGCAAATGTTTGATGCCGCGGTTGAGTCTGTTCAAGTGTTCGAAGAGCCAGAGATTCAGGATTGGAATCTTCCAGAACCCGATTTGTCAATTGTTGTAGAGCCACCTGTTGAATCGCAGCAAATTGAAGAGTTACAAGCTGAATCGTTGGAGACGGAACAAGTAGAAGTTAAGGCTGTTGAGCCTGAACTTGACGTTCCTGATCCCGAGACAGTTATTGAACCCGAAACTCAAGCAGGAGGTGCTGACCAGTTTACCTCTTGGGAAAGTACGGTTCGCAAAGAAGACTTTCAAGTCTTGTATTTTGATGTAAACGGCGTGACCTTTGCGGTGCCACTTGATGAGCTTGGCGGCATCCATCGCCTTGAAGAGTTAAGTCATATCATTGGTAAGCCAGCTTGGTATTTGGGTTTACAAACCAACCGTGATAGTCAGCTAGATGTGGTCGACACCGCAAAATGGGTGATGTCTGAGAAACTATCAGGTGACGAATACAAAGAAAACTATCAATATATAGTGATGCTTGGAGAGAGCTTGTGGGGCCTGGCGGGCACAGAGCTCAAAGGCACCGAGCTACTTAATACAGACAAAGTACGTTGGCGAGAAATGGCAGGGAAACGCCCATGGCTCGCTGGTATGGTAAAAGAAAAAATGTGTGCTTTGATTCATGTTGAAGCATTAATCGCCATGCTAAACGCAGGGCTAGATGTAAAAGCATTAAGCTAGTAATAAGCATTGGGCTAACAATAAGCATCAAGTTAATAATAGTGGTCGGTAACGACGGCAAGAGGATTATCTATGTCTCATATGAGTGAAGTTGAAGTAAGAAAAGAGCAAACGAATGATGAAGTACTTCAATGGGTGACTTTCCAGCTAGAAGAAGAAACTTACGGCATCAACGTAATGCAAGTACGTGAAGTACTACGTTACAGCGAAATTGCTCCAGTACCGGGTGCTCCAGATTACGTTCTAGGTATTATTAACCTACGTGGTAACGTTGTTACTGTTATCGACACTCGTTCTCGCTTTGGTTTGATGCAAGGTGAAATCACAGACAACACTCGTATCATCGTTATTGAATCTGAGCGTCAAGTAATTGGCATTCTAGTAGATAGCGTTGCTGAAGTGGTTTACCTGCGTTCTTCTGAAATCGACACAACGCCAAGTGTTGGTACTGATGAAAGTGCTAAGTTCATCCAAGGTGTAAGTAACCGAGATGGCAAGCTACTTATCTTAGTAGATCTAAACAAACTACTAAGCGAAGACGAATGGGATGAGATGGCTCACCTGTAATGTTTGAAGCGCTTCCTTTAAGCCCTGTCGCTCTGATATCAGGCGTTGGGGTTTTTACGTTATTTATCCTGATTTTGATTAGCAAAGTAAAACGTGCGATTCAAAAGCAGCTCGATCAGTCACGCCTGCAAGTTCGTAACTTGGACAAAGAGCTTCAAAAATCGAGTAAGCAATTACTTGAGGTTCGCTCTGTTGTGGTTGGCCTTGGCCAGAAAGTGACTGAACAACAAGATCTTATCAAACATTTGAATGAACGTATTGTTGAGCTGGAACATGCGGATACCGATGGACGTTTGTACACACGTGCAACGAAAATGGTTCAGCTTGGCGCTGGAATTAACGAACTAATTGAAGAGTGTGAACTGCCGAAAGCGGAAGCTGAGCTCATGATGTCTTTGCAGAATAAGCTCGCAGGTAAAGAGAAAATTCCTTCGTTAAGAAGTAATCCTTCATCGCTAGATGGACAACCGGCCGCTTCTCGTGAACGAAGAGACCCGCCTCGACGTCGTTAAATTGAGCGCTTAATTCGTATTGAGCAATTGATGTTTATTACGTATTCCTCTTAAAAGAAGCTTCGGCTTCTTTTTTTATGCCTGTCCGATCTATATAGAACGATGTTTATAAGTGCTTGTATCTACGACAATATCTTGTTTGTTGATGAAAATGTGTAAATTGTGATGAGGTGGTAACAGTTTCTTACCGACTTTGTTCTATCGAAAACGCCTAGTCCTGTTTTGTCACCATGTTGGTGTGCTACTATAGCGCTCTCATTACTCGACTAAATTTACCTATGCTAGAAGTCTCAAATTTAACTGCTATTCGTGACGACAGGATTCTGTTTGAATCGTTGTCTTTTCAATTGAAACCAGGTGAGCTGGTTCAAGTTGAAGGTCGTAACGGTACCGGGAAAACGACACTCCTTAGGATTATTACTGGCTTAGGCGATCGCGATGACGGCACTATCTCTTGGGACGGTGAGTCTATTGAATCGAGTCGAGATGTTTATCATCAAAATTTACTTTTTCTTGGTCACCAAACAGGCGTAAAGCGCGAGCTTAGTGCTTATGAGAATCTGAGCTTTTATCAGTCGATTCACAGTGGCGGTACCAGCAAAGAAGAGCTTTATCACGCGCTGGCTCAAGTCGGGCTTGCGGGCAGAGAAGACGTACCTGCGGGGCAACTTTCAGCAGGCCAACAACGCCGAGTTGCGTTGGCTCGCCTTTGGTTGAGCAAGCAAATGTTGTGGATTCTTGATGAGCCGCTGACTGCCATTGATAAGCAGGGCGTGAAAGTTCTCGAATCTCTTTTTTCTCAGCATGCAGACAACGGTGGCATTGTGTTGTTAACCACACACCAAGATATGTTTGCTGATAGCCCGAAACTAAGAAAAATAAAGTTGGGTGAGTAATATGATCTCTTCAATGACCACGATTATCCGACGCGAACTGCTTATCGCGTTTCGACGTCAAGCGGATATCTTTAACCCTTTGTGGTTCTTCATCATTGTTATCACGCTTTTCCCTTTGAGTATTGGCCCAGAGCCAAACCTACTTGCGCGTATTGCTGCGGGTATTGTTTGGGTGGCCGCTTTGCTCTCTGCATTGCTCTCTTTAGAGCGTCTTTTCCGTGATGATTTTCAAGATGGCGCCCTTGAACAGATGATGCTGATGCCAATCCCGTTGCAGTTGGTAGTATTGTCCAAAGTCATAGCACACTGGTTGTTGACCGGGTTACCATTGATTTTAATCAGCCCATTATTGGCTGTTTTGTTGTCTTTAGATTTTGATACATGGCTCTCAGTTGTGTTGACCTTGCTGGTAGGAACACCCGCATTGAGTTTTATTGGTGCGATTGGTGTTGCGTTAACCGTTGGGTTACAGAAGGGCGGAGTCCTGTTAAGCCTGTTAATCTTGCCGCTTTACATCCCCATTTTGATTTTCGCGACGTCAGCGATTGACGCTGCGGCTTTGGGCGTTGCGTACAACGGCCAATTGGCGGTGCTTGGGGCAATGTTAATGGGTGCGATGACTATGACGCCTTTTGCGATCAGTGCCGCACTTAGAGTGAGTGTGAACTGATTGGGGTTCCGTTATCGTATAGCCAATGTGAACCAAATGTGACGATTGGACTCATAGAGTCAATAAAACTGAAAGCAAGACAAATAAAATTATTATAATTATAGCTTTAATAGCTGTAAGCAATATGAAGTAAGAGTGAGATTACAACATGTGGAAATGGCTCCATCCCTATGCCAAAGCAGAAACCTCTTATCAGCTTGCTGGTAAACTTTTGCCATGGTTTTCGATCCTAGCGCTATTGTGTCTATCCGTCGGTACCGTGTGGGGGCTTGCATTTGCGCCTTCTGATTACCAACAAGGCGATAGCTTCCGTATCATCTACATCCATGTACCGTCTGCAATCTGGTCTATGGGCGTTTACATGTCGATGGCGATTGCTGCCTTTATCGGTTTGGTATGGCAGGTAAGGCTATCAGACATGGCCGCACTGGCGATGGCACCGATTGGTGCTGTGTTTACCTTCATTGCGTTACTAACCGGCGCTGTTTGGGGTAAACCAATGTGGGGCGCCTGGTGGGTTTGGGATGCGCGTTTAACCTCAGAGCTGATTCTTCTATTCCTATACTTGGGTGTGATTGCACTACACCACGCTTTTGACGACCAAAAAACAGCAGCAAAAGCGGCGGGTATCTTGGCTATCGTTGGTGTCATCAACCTACCTATCATTCACTTTTCAGTAGAGTGGTGGAACACACTTCACCAAGGCGCGACGATCACTAAGTTCGACAAGCCTTCTATTTCAAGTGACATGTTATGGCCGCTTCTTCTTAACATCTTCGGCTTCGCCTTTTTCTTTGGTGCTGTGACTATGGTTCGTTTCCGTAACGAAATCATCAGTAAAGAAAGTCACCGTCCATGGGTTCGCAAGCTTGCGGCTGAAAAAGCGTAGTAGGGTAGGTAATTATGTATTTTGAATCTTTGAGTGATTTCTTTGCCATGGGAGGCTATGCCTCCTATGTATGGAGTGCATTTGGAATCACATTTCTCGCGATGATCATTTTACTGGTCGTAAGCGTTCGTCGTGGTAAGCAATTACTAAATGAAGTACAAGCTAAGATTGATCGTCAGGCTCGTATCGATGCAGCAAAAAATATGGAGAACACTCTATGAACCCAAGACGTAAAAAGAGGCTGGGCATTGTCTTAGCGATCTTTTTTGGTATCAGTGCGACTGTTGGATTGATGGTTTACGCACTTAACCAGAACATGGATCTGTTCTACACACCAACTGAGCTGGTCAACGGCAAAGATGGTAAGAAACCTGAAGTTGGTCAACGCCTACGTATTGGTGGCATGGTCGTAGTCGGCTCTGTAAGCCGTGACAATGAATCACTACGTGTAAGCTTCGATTTGGCGGATGTAGGCCCTAAAGTAACAATTCTATACGATGGTATCCTTCCTGATCTTTTCCGTGAAGGACAAGGTATTGTTGCTCAGGGTGTCCTTAAAAATGCAACGACAATCGAAGCGTTTGAGGTGTTGGCAAAGCACGATGAAGAGTACATGCCTTCTGAAGTTGCGGAAGCAATGAAGAAAACCCATGAGCCTTTGCAATACACGACTGAACAAAAAGAAGGAAATGCTCAATGATAGCCGAGATCGGCCATTTTGCGATGATCCTGTCCTTGGGACTTGCATTGCTGCTAAGCGTGCTCCCATTGTATGGAGCCGCTCGAAATAACACATTATTGATGAACAGCGCACGACCGTTGTCGTGGGGTATGTTCGGATTCTTAGCGATTTCGTTCTTTATCTTGTGTTACGCGTTTTACACCAATGATTTTACGATTCAATACGTAGCAAGTAACTCAAACAGCCAACTACCTTGGTACTACCGAATTACGGCGGTTTGGGGTGCGCACGAAGGTTCATTACTGCTTTGGGTTCTCATCCAAGCGGGTTGGACTGTAGCAGTAGCGACATTCAGTCGTGGTATGCCTCAAGAGTCTGTGGCTCGTGTTTTGGCTATCATGGGTCTGATTACTGTCGGCTTCTTGCTGTTCATTATCGTGACGTCTAACCCGTTCTTACGTACATTGCCTTTCTTCCCTGTTGATGGCCGTGACCTGAACCCACTACTGCAAGATCCGGGTTTGATTATTCACCCGCCAATGCTTTACATGGGTTATGTAGGTTTCTCTGTTGCGTTCTCTTTCGCAATCGCTTCTCTAATGAGTGGTCGTCTTGATACGGCATGGGCTCGTTGGTCGCGTCCTTGGACAATCGCAGCTTGGTTATTCCTAACGGTAGGTATCGCACTAGGTTCATGGTGGGCTTACTACGAACTTGGATGGGGTGGCTGGTGGTTCTGGGATCCAGTAGAAAACGCTTCATTCATGCCTTGGTTGGCTGGTACTGCTCTAATGCACTCACTAGCGGTAACTGAGAAGCGTGGCACATTTAAAGCTTGGACAGTACTGCTGGCTATCTCTGCATTCTCGCTAAGCTTACTAGGGACATTCTTAGTTCGTTCGGGCATCTTGGTATCGGTTCACGCATTCGCGTCGGATCCTGCTCGTGGTATGTTTATTCTAGGTTTCCTAGTCTTTGTTATCGGTGGTTCACTGCTGTTGTTTGCTATTAAAGGCGCATCGGTTCGTGTTCGCGGTAACTTCGATCTGGTTTCTCGTGAAAACGCACTGCTTGGTAACAACATCTTACTGATTGCAGCGCTTGTCGTTGTGTTAGTAGGTACGCTACTGCCATTAGTTCACAAACAGTTAGGCTTGGGCTCGGTATCTATCGGTGCACCATTCTTTGATATGTTGTTCTTCTGGTTAATGATCCCGTTCTCGTTCCTGCTTGGTATCGGTCCTCTGATCCGATGGAAACGTGACAACCTGTCTAAGCTTGTTAAACCAATGCTGATTTCAGGTGCACTCTCACTTGGCTTGAGTGCGCTAATGGTTGCTCTACTGGCTGACCGCTTCAGTGGTACTGCGTTTGCTGGTTGGGTAATGGCGTTCTGGATCATCTTCATGCACGGCTTTGAGCTGCATGAGCGTGCGACTCACCGTCATACATTCTTGAAAGGTCTAACTAAGCTACCTCGTAGCCACTGGGCAATGATGTGTGGTCACATAGGTTTAGCCGTGACAGTGATTGGTATCGCGATGGTGCAAAACTACAGCATCGAACGTGATGTACGTCTGGCGCCAGGTGAAAGCTACCAGCTTGAAGAATACAGCTTCCTGTTTACAGGGGTTCGTGACAAAGATGGTCCTAACTACGATGGTTACATTGCTGACTTTGAAATTACTAAAGAAGGCAAATACATCAACACGCTTCACGCTGAAAAACGTTTCTACACCACAGCTAAGTCTATGATGACAGAAGCAGCGATTGACCGTGGCGTAACGCGCGACCTTTACATTGCAATGGGTGAACGTTTAGACGACAACAAATCTTGGGCTGTACGTATCTACTACAAACCATTTGTACGTTGGATCTGGGCAGGTTCTTTGATTATGTCGATTGGTGGCGCTATTGCTATCAGTGACCGTCGTTACCGTTTCCGTAAGCCAATCAAAAAGTCGGCTGAAGAGCAGGAGGCTTAATTCGAATGAACAAGAAGATTTTATTCATTCCATTGATTGCGTTCATGGTTCTAGCTGGAATCTTTGCAACGCAATTAATGCGCAACCAGTCGGGCGATGACCCAACTAAGCTAGAATCCGTATTGATTGGTAAGCCTGTTCCTGAGTTTGGTCTAGAAGACTTAGAACAACCAGGTAAGTTTCATGATCAAGCGATCTTTAAAGGCGAGCCACTGCTTCTTAACGTGTGGGCGACTTGGTGTCCTACTTGTTATGCAGAGCACTCTTACCTGAACAAGCTTGCGGATCAAGGCGTTAAGATCATTGGTCTTAACTACAAAGATGATCGCAACAAAGCGGTTGGTTGGCTAAAAGAGTTGGGTAACCCGTACCTAATTAGCCTGTTTGATGGTAATGGCATGCTAGGTCTTGACCTTGGCGTGTATGGCGCGCCTGAAACTTTCCTAATCGATGCTAACGGCGTAGTTCGCTACCGCCATGTTGGTGACGTGAACCCAACCAACTGGGCATCGACGCTTGAGCCGATGTATCAAGAGTTGTTGGAGGAATCGAAATGATTAGAAAGGCACTGATTACTCTATTCGCTACGTTCGCAATTTCAGCGACTGTTTCTGCTGCGCCTATCGAGTTCCATGAATTTGATACCGTAGATCAAGAACAGCAGTTCAAAGAGTTGAGTAATACGCTACGTTGCCCTAAATGTCAGAACAACACGATTGGTGATTCGAATGCTGAGCTAGCGGTCGACTTACGCCAAAAAGTGTACGAGATGACAAAAGACGGCAAGTCTGAGCAAGAAATTATTGATTACATGATTGCTCGTTACGGTAACTTTGTAACGTACAACCCGCCACTGACCTTAGCTACATCGATCCTATGGGTTGGTCCGTTTGCGGTTGTTGTGTTTGGATTTGGTTTGATTGTTTTACGAAGCAGAAAGTCAAAATCAAAAGCAGCAGTAGAGTCAGATAAAGACTGGGATGCAGACAAAGAAGCTCGCTTAAAAGCGTTACTCGATGAAGAGAACGACGGAGATAAGAAGTAATGACTCTATTTTGGATTTCTACCATTATCCTTTCGCTAGCGGCAATTTTCTTAATTGTTCTGCCTTTCATTAACAAGAAGGCAAACAATGACGAGATGCTTCGCGACGAGTTGAATAAAGCGTTCTATAAAGACCGTCTTGTCGAGTTAGAAGTAGAAGCAGAGGAAGGTCTTGTTGATAACCAACAAGAACTGATCGCTGATTTGAAACAGTCTCTGCTTGATGATGTTCCTGCACAAGAAGAGATGAAGAAAACTCAAATCTCTACGCTTGGTGTGGTTGTACCGTCGATCATTCTTGTCGTGGCTGTGACTTATGGTATGTACTTTAAGTTCGGTGCATTGGACAAAGTTCAACACTGGCAAGAAGTGAGCTCGAACCTCCCTGAGTTGTCTAAAAAGCTAATGTCATCGGAAGGTGGTGCACTAACGGATGATGAACTGGAAGATTTGACTCTGGCGCTTCGTACTCGTCTGCATTACCAACCAAAAGATTCAACAGGTTGGTTACTACTCGGTCGTATTGCACTGGCTAACCGTGATGCTGAAACAGCAAAAGATTCTATGGAGCGAGCTTACAAGCTTGAACCTAAGAATGAAGATGTTCAGTTAGGTTTCGCACAAGCACTGATGCTTTCACCTGATGAAGCGGATCAAAACCAAGCTCGTTTGATTTTGAGCCGTTTGATTCAAAACGATTACGTCGACCTTCGTGTGTTCTCACTGCTAGCGTTCGATGCGTTTGAGCGTCAAGACTACCCGGGTGCTGTGAAGTACTGGAGCATCATGCAACAGATGATTGGTCCACAAGACAGTCGCTATGAAATGCTTTCGCGCAGTATTGAAAGTGCTCAGAAGAAAATGGGCGACACTATGGGTGTCGACCAAGGTAAGACTGTTGCTGTAACGCTCGATCTATCTGCAGACGTGAATGCTGACCCTAACTCAGTGTTAATTGTGTCAGTACACAGAGCTGATGGTTCTCCAATGCCTATCGCAGCGGCACGCTACCCACTAGGGACTTTCCCTCGTACGGTTGTGCTAGATGACGGCAACAGCATGCTGGAAGGGCAAGAGCTGTCTAGCCTTGAAACACTGATGGTTAGAGCTAGGCTTGATACAGACGGCAACGTTTCAACTCGCGAAGGTGATTGGTACGGTGAAAGTGAAGTGGTTGAACTGGGTGCTCCAGTGACTATCAACATCAATAAGCAATATTAATCATCAGTTTGCATAGGTGTTAGCTATTCCGATTTTGCGATAAACGGTATAGACTTACGCAAACAATTGAGGCCAGCGATTGCTGGCCTTTTTTATTATTCCTTATGGAAAAGGTGATATGTCTATCAGTGTTTTAAGACTCTCGAGTTTATTATTTATCGCAAGCTTAACGGTGGGTTGCTCTAGCGCGCCGGACGAAAGCGTTAACGATGATAACTTCGAAACCTCTGAATACGTCGAAGAGTCCCACCCGAACGATCCTTTTGAAGGCTTCAACCGAGCGATGTGGGATATCAACTACGAATATCTAGATCCTTATTTGGTTCGCCCTGTTTCTCTCGCTTATGTTGACTATACTCCTGTGCCAATACGTTCTGGCATTTCCAATTTTCTAGCCAACTTAGACGAGCCATCAAGTATGGTGAACAACCTCATTATGGGTAATGGTGAAAAAGCACTCGACCATTTTAATCGTTTTTGGATTAACTCAACGATTGGTTTGTTAGGCTTAATCGATATTGCCAGCGAAGCAGGGATCACCAAGTACGACGACAAATCATTTTCTGATGCGATTGGTCATTACGGGGTAGGTAATGGTCCGTATTTTATGGTGCCGGGTTATGGTCCACTAACGACGCGTGAAGTAACTGAAACCGTCGATGGTTTGTATGTCCCTCTATCGTTTTTGAACTTTTGGGCTAGCTTAGGTAAGTGGGCATTTGAAGGTATGGAGACTCGCGCTCAGTTAGTGTCACAAGAATCACTATTGGACGACTCGCCAGATCCATATGCTTTGACTCGTGAGGTCTACATTCAACGTCGTGACTTTAAAGCCGAAATTGAACCTGAAGAGTTTGATCTCGAAGAAGAAGACTTCATTGATGGTTATCTAGAAGATTACTAGAAATACGTTTTAGAAAATCGACAAAAGAAAGGCTCGATGTTGATACAACATCGAGCCTTTTTAATGCTTGTTACTTTAGATTAAGTAAAACAGATTAGAAGCGGTAGTTAGCTTGTACACCAACTAGCCAAACATTACCCGTTGTTGTACCAATAAATTGGCCGCCAACAGCTTCGGCTGCATCGTCAGATGCGTAACCGCGAGATTCTGTGATGGGAGCATCTTTAGCAATGATGTAAGTAAAGCCAGCATCCAATGAAAGCTGTTCAGACCATTGGTAACCAGCACCAACACTTAACCATGTGCGGTCAGTTTCTGGAATAGTGATAGTACGGTTTTTATCGCTAACTGCAGAAGTATCGTAAGCCACACCTGTACGTAGTGCCAGTTTAGGGTCAATTTGGTAAGTTGCGCCTACAGCAAAGCGATAGTTATCTTCCCAATTCTCAACCTTAACTGTATGGCTACCATATGTATCTAGCTCAGCTTGCAATTTTTCGAAAGAACTCCAGTCAGTCCAATTAAAACTAGCATGGATTGCAAGTGCTTTAGTGAGTTGATGGAAACTTGCAAGCTCTGCTGTTGCAGGAAGTGCTAACATCATATGTCCATTGTCACGTTGACCAGGTGTCATGCCAAAGCCGATGCCTTCTGCGTGACCTTCTAACTTCAGCTCAACCTCAGACTTGTAGGCAAAACCGATACGGTGGTCTTCGTTGATCTGCCACGCTGTACCTACTTGCCAACCCCAAGCGGTGTCTTCACCTTCCATATATTTCAGTGTAGTGCCTTCTGGAGCTGAGATCGGCATTTGGTTTGAATCTAGACCAATTGCATTTTTCGCTGGTGCTGTTGCACCGAAGCTGCCTTCACCCATAACGTAACGGATACCGCCACCAATGCTTACTTGCTCAACAACTTGATAAGCGAAGTTTAAGTTAGCTTCTTTAGTGATTACGCTTGCTTCGTTACCGAAATGAGATGCGTTGAAGTCGTCACCTAAATTCGTTTCCATTCCGTAATTCGTGCCAAATGCAAAACCGATAGCAAACTTTTCGTTGTAACGGTGAGAAATGTAAAGATTCGGGATAATAGCGTCATCTGCGAAATCGTTTGAAGATGCTTGGCTTGTACCTAACGCTGGGTGAGCGTGGTTTACTTCACCTTTAACATCAATGTTAGGGTTAACGTAAATACCACCAACAGAAACTTGTGTGCCTTCTAGATAAGTCAGCATTGCAGGGTTACGCCATTGAGCATCTGCACCGTCAGCCATTGCTGCTTCACCAGCGTATGCGCGGCCTAGGCCTGTTGCCGAGTATTCTGCTAGTTGAAAACCTGCCGCGTGAGTTACGGTAGAAGTCGAAAGTAGTCCAACTGCCACAGCAGCAGATAGAAGAGTCTTATTCATTTTCATTATTATGTTCGCTGAATCATAAGTATTTAGTGGCGTGATTCTACGTTTAGAGTCATTACTTTAAAAATGAAATTCGAATAAAACAGTGTTTTAGGGATTTAATGAGTAAATGTGTTTAATTATTAGAGAAATAATCTAAATGTTTCTGCTGTGTTGCGAAGTTTGAGCGTACACTTGTAGTCATATATTGACCTTGCAGGCTACAGTTGTAAGCTTAAATTGATGTGGGTCAGTAGTTTAGGCAATAAAAAAGGGTCGCATAATGCGACCCTTTGGGATTACTTATTAGCTTATATTAGAAGCTACGGCTGTATTGAAGACCAACTAAGATAGCATCAGCATGAGTTGTTGCTTCTATTGATGAAATTGTAGTTCCTGATATTTCAGTAGTTTCATTGACTTTTACATCATCACCCAGTAGGTAAGTGAAGCCGAAATCTACGTTTGAAGCTGTATCAATGTGGTATGTGAAGCCAGCAGAGAACCATTGACGATCAGAATCTGGTACCGAAACTGATGTAATACTATCTTGGGCACTTGTGTCGTACATGTAACCGGCACGTAATGTCCAATCTTTATTCATGTAGTAAGTTGTACCAAGAGCGTAATGCATCCCATCTTGCCATTTATACTCATTTAACTCACCGGCTTTGTCAGCCTCTAGTACGTCAAATGCGCTCCAACCAATCCATTGAACGCTGTAGTGAACAGCAAACTTAGAGTCTGGTAGCATATGGTAACCAGAGAACTCAATCATGCTAGGTAACGGCATGTTTAATGTATCGTTTTTGTATGTTGCGTTAACAACATCTCCTGTTGCTGGGTTCACTCCAATACCAGTAATATCACCTTCAGCTTCTAGAGTTGGGCTGTAACGATATGCTAAGCCAAATCTATTATCTTTATCTAGCTCGAAAACTGTACCCAAGTTAAAGCCTACAGCCCAACCGTCAGCGTCTGCATCTAGAGCTGTGTATTCTTGAACACCTGTAGGGTTTGCTACATTATTAGGCAGCGTAATTTTACGCTCAAGCTTACCTTGTCCATAGATGAAGTCTAAACCTGCACCAAAGCTCCACTGTTCATTCAAACGGTATGAGCCAGCTACCCCTAAGTTCATACTTTTAACGTCAGTTAGGCCACCATATTCAGAACCTGCAAACGAATCGTCAAACTCAGTTTTAGTACCAAAGTTAGTGTAGGCATTGACGCCCCATGCAAATTGGTCATTAACAGGCACAATTAAGTGGATGTTAGGTGCGATAGAAGTATCACCCGCATCATCATAGTTTGAAGGTGTTGAACCAGTTAATGCGCTAGTGTAAGTGGCATCTTTGACTTCAATTTTCGAAGTGATCGAAGTGAAACCTAAAGATAGTTCAACTTTATCAAACAGTGCCATTGCCGCTGGGTTACGAGCCATTACTGACGCGTTATCTGCGATTACTGCATCACCAGCAAAAGCACGGCCAAGGCCGGTAGCTGATTGTGCGTTAAGTTGGAAACCTGCTGCCATCGCTTGCGAAGACGCCAGTGTAATTGTTACTGCTAAAAGAGACTTTTTAAACAGACGCGTGTTGTTGGTAGTCATTCATTTATTCCTTTATATATCCGCCTCTACAGGGCGATTAATTTGAGCAATTGCTCAATGGTGGCTGATCCTATTCGCAAGTATACGATATACAAATCCGACCATTGGGAATTTTGAGTGGAAAATTATGGAAATGACGCCTATCTGGCACGAAAATGGTGTGAAATGCTGTTTTTTAGAGTTTTAACTCTAGAGGTATTGGTGGTGTGAATGGTTTTGTGGTTTATTTATAAATAAAGCCCAGCAATATCAGTAATATAATTGCTGGGCCTTTTGTGACGGGGCTTTAAGAGCGAATCAGCTCATTGGTTTGATCATTTTTGTCAGCTTTTCGGCGATTTTGGAAACATCCTCACCATTTTCACCCACAAGGATTAAGCTGCTGCCATCTACGGGTGTTACCGAGCCGGACATGCCTTTTTCATCAAAATCGATAGGTTTGTCTGTTGGAATACCGGTTAAAAACAGTGTTACTTTGCCTTTTGCGCCTTGGAAGACCATATGTACTGCGTTGGATTTACCAAAGCCACAGTGGTTTAGGTAATAAACATGGTAAGGGAAAGCGTCATCAAACTGAAAAGCAAATGGGTTCATTTTTGCGTTGATCTGCTGCGATGTAACCTGTTCATCGATGCTACTAACAAAGCTCTTCTCATCAACAACATGCTTCATCGCTGTATCAACTAAACTAGCTTGCGCAGGTGAAACGAATGCATTTCCCCAATTCACTTGGCCAACTAATAAACCTGCAACGAATGCTACTGAGGCGGCCATTGCCATTGCTCGTCTCGCAAACGTTGGCCTTACTACTTTGCTTTCTTCGCTTGAGGTCTGATTGAACAGAATACGATCAGCAAGATCGTCTGGCACATCCACATTCATCGCAGAGTGGATCTGTTTATCAAGCGCTAGTACATCGTCTAAGAAGTTACTATTGGCTTCGCTATTCGCGGTCGCATCAACAATATCTTGTGTACGTTGTTTAGGTTCCGACAATACACGACGACGAAATTCCAAATCATCCATTATGTTGCCCCCTCTCTGCCTCTTCTGTATCCAACAGCTCTTTCAACTGATTTCGAGCTCTGAATAAACGTGTCATCACCGTGTTTTTGTTGAGATCGAGAATATCGGCAATCTCATCACCACTAAAACCACCAATCACTTGCAAGAAGAGAGGTTCACGGTAATCAATTTCAAGTTTCATGATCTGGGCTTGCAACCACTGATGCTGATGGTGCGGGTCATCACTGACACTAGCATCGTTACCGTGATCGTCGATATCAACCAGATCAAACTGTTTGCGTTCAAAACGTCGAGCGTTCTCGCGTCTCAAGATGGTAATCAGCCAAGATTTGGCGGCTTTTTCATCTTGAAGGCTATCGAGTGACTTCCATGCACGAAGGCAAGTTTCTTGAACTAAGTCTTCGGCAATGCTTTTGTCTTTGCATAACCAATAGGCGTAGCGAAAGAGGTCACGATGATAGGCGCGCACAAGTGCTTCGTATTTTCTTTGTTTGTCCATATCAGAGTTGACCGGACGCTTGGCTGTTTTCTTTCCAAACATTTTTATTATTGACACACGAGCCTCCATAATTGCTCTGCGTATAGCTGTCCTCTATACGTTGTGCTTCGTTTTTATATTTTTAGAGCTAACGATCGGCAGGAAATCGTAAAATCACATTAAAATTGATCTACTTCAAAATCTAAGGCCTCGAACTCGTTATAGTACACCTTGTCGTCTAGTTAGTCATTCGTGGCTAGCATGTTGAGCAAGACGACACTTCCTTTTGAAGGCTGACTTTACTTTCTCCTAATCAGGAAACTGATTATTTCAATTGGCGCTAAGTTAATTGCTTTATATACATTCCGACCACACAGCTTTGTGTGGTTTTTTTTTTGCCTCAAGAAAACCATTCCCTACACAGCGATAACAGTCTTTGCTTACAATAGTTTAGTCTCTTACGACAACCTTTCCCCCAAAAAGGTTCGCCTGAATGCGCAGTTATATTTTCAAACAGTGAGATACTCGTATCACGTTTATTTAAACGCTCGTTTGATTTAATTAACAACTTCTTTACAATGCTTCAGGTCAGACCTCTTAACTTTAAGGAGAAACCATGGGCAAACAGGAAGTCAAAACGCGTTCTGGAGAACGTGTTGCCGTTGTCGCTGGATTACGAACCCCATTTGCTCGTCAGAGCACAGAATTTAGCCAAGTGCCTGCGGTTGACCTAGGCAAAATGGTTGTGAGCGAAATGCTTGCAAGAACGGATGTCGATCCTGCGCTTATCGAACAAGTTGTGTTCGGCCAAGTAGTGCAAATGCCAGAAGCGCCGAACATTGCGCGTGAAATCGTGTTGGGCACAGGCATGAACATCAATACCGATGCCTACAGTGTCACACGAGCATGTGCGACCAGCTTCCAAGCGGCAGTTAACGTGACCGAAAGCATTATGGCTGGCACGATTGATGTCGGTATTGCGGGCGGTGCGGACTCTTCTTCTGTATTGCCTATCGGTGTTTCGAAAAAGTTAGCGGCAAATCTATTAGCGCTGAGTAAAACGAAAACTATGGGTCAAAAGCTGAAGATTCTTAAAACGCTTTCCGTAAAAGATTTGATGCCAGTACCACCTGCAGTTGCAGAGTACTCGACCGGTTTATCCATGGGACAAACGGCTGAGCAAATGGCTAAGACGCATGGTATTACTCGCGAAGCTCAAGACGCACTTGCTCACCGTTCTCACTCTTTGGCTTCTCAGGCATGGAAAGAAGGCAAGATTAAAGACGAAGTGATGACTGCATTCCCGGCGCCTTACAAAAAGTATCTAGCGGAAGACAACAACATTCGCCACGACTCAACGGTTGAAGGTTACGCTAAGCTGCGTCCCGCTTTTGATAGAAAGTACGGCAGTGTAACGGCAGCCAATGCTACGCCTCTTACCGATGGCGGTGCAGCAGTGATGTTGATGCGCGAAGGTAAAGCGAAAGAACTAGGCTTAGAAGTGCTTGGTTATATTCGTGGTTATGCGTTCTCAGCGATTGGTGTTGAAACAGATATGCTGATGGGCCCGACTTACGCGACCTCACAAGTATTAAAGAACACCGGTTTAGAGTTGTCAGACCTAACACTGATCGAAATGCACGAAGCATTCGCTGCCCAAGTTTTGGCTAACGTGAAAATGTTCGCAAGCGATGAGTTTGCACAGAAGAATCTTGGCCGCGATAAAGCGATCGGTGAGATTGATATGGAGAAGTTCAACGTGCTGGGTAGCTCGATTGCTTACGGACATCCGTTTGCAGCGACTGGCGCACGCATGATGACTCAAACATTACGTGAACTGAAACGTCGCGGTGGCGGCTTGGCACTGAACACAGCGTGTGCGGCTGGTGGTTTAGGTGCAGCAATGATCTTGGAGGTAGAATAATGTCTACGACTCTTGATGCAACAACAAAAAAAGAAACAGTCGCTCAACCAGATTCAACCTCTGCGACTGAATCAACCAAAAAGAAAGCGACAGCATTTACTCTCAATATCGATGAGCAAGATATTGCTTGGTTAGCGATTGATGTACCAAACGAGAAAATGAACACGCTGCAAGCGGCTTTTGCTGAAGAAATGAAAGCCATCTTCGAGCAACTCAAAGAAAAGCAAAGCCGAGTTAAGGGCCTAATCGTTCATTCTCTTAAGCCAGATAACTTTATCGCTGGTGCTGATGTAAGAATGCTTGATGCGTGTAAAACGGCTGACGAAGCACAGTCTCTGGCTCGCCAAGGGCAGGAGATGTTCCAAACGCTTTCTGAACTACCGTACCCAGTAGTCGCAGCGATTCACGGCCCATGTTTAGGTGGTGGTTTAGAGCTTGCACTGGCGTGTGATTACCGTGTATGTACCGATTCAGATAAGACTCGCGTTGGTCTGCCAGAAGTACAGTTAGGTCTGTTACCAGGCTCTGGCGGTACACAGCGTCTGCCTCGCCTTATTGGTTTGTTGCCATCTCTTGACCTAATCCTTACGGGTAAGCAACTGCGCGCTAAGAAAGCGAAATCGCTCGGTGTTGTGGATGCTTGTGTGCCTGAAACTATCCTGCTTGAAGTCGCTAAAAGCTTTGTTGAAAAGAATACGGGCAGTAAAAAAGGGAAGCGTCTTGCGTCGAAAAGCCAAGCGTCGACCAAAGAAAAGCTGATTTCACGTAACGGCCTTGGTCGTAAAGTGATTTTTGAACAAGCTTCTAAGAAGACTAATCAGAAAACACGCGGCAATTACCCAGCAGCGGATGCGATTCTAGACGTGATTCGTTATGGCCTTGAGAACGGCTTTGACAAAGGTCTTCAGTATGAAGCGAAGCGTTTCTCTGAACTGGTAATGACTTCAGAATCTAAAGCCCTTCGTTCGATTTTCTTTGCTACTACGGAAATGAAAAAAGAACACGGCGCAGACGCAGAACCAAAAGCGGTTAAGCGTGTTGGTGTGCTGGGCGGTGGTCTTATGGGCGCAGGCATCAGCCATGTCAGTGTTGCTAAGGCGAAAGTGCCTGTACGCATTAAAGACGTATCAAATGAAGGTGTACTGAACGCGCTTAACTACAACTTCAAGTTGTTCGATAAGCAGCGTAAGCGTCGCATTCTGAGCCGAGCGGGCCTTGAAAGTAAGATGCTTCAACTGTCTGGTGGTATCGACTTTACGAGCTTTAATCACACCGATGTGGTGATTGAAGCGGTATTTGAAGACCTCGACCTTAAGCAGTCAATGGTTGCGGACATCGAAGCCAATGCCAAGCCAGAGACTATTTTCGCGACGAATACGTCTTCATTGCCGATCCATAAGATTGCGGAGAAGGCGCAGCGACCAGAAAACGTGGTCGGTCTTCACTACTTCAGCCCAGCCGAAAAAATGCCGCTAGTAGAAGTTATCCCTCATGAAACTACGTCAGAAGAGACGATTTCTACGGTTGTTGCATTAGCGAAGAAGCAAGGTAAAACGCCGATTGTTGTGAAAGACACGGCTGGTTTTTATGTGAACCGTATTCTTGCTCCGTACATGAACGAAGCAGCGCATTTACTGCTAGCGAACGAGCCGATTGAAAAGCTCGACAGCACGTTATTGGACTTCGGTTTCCCGGTTGGTCCTATCACTTTATTAGATGAGGTGGGTGTTGATATCGGTGCGAAGATCATTCCGATTTTAGTGAATGAGCTTGGCGATCGTTTCCAAGGTCCTGATGTGTTCGATATTCTTTTGAATGACAATCGTAAAGGCCGCAAGAGTGGTAAAGGTTTCTACACTTACAAAGGCAAGAAGAAGGAAGTGGATAAGTCAGTTTACAAGCTGCTTAAGCTGCAACCAGATCCTAAGTTGAGCGATAACGATATCGCGATGCGCTGTGTGTTACCTATGCTAAACGAAGCGGTTCGTTGTCTAGACGACGGCATTATCCGCAGCCCTCGTGATGGTGATATCGGTGCGATTTTCGGTATCGGTTTCCCGCCATTCCTAGGTGGTCCGTTCCGTTATATGGATCAAATCGGCATTAAGTCACTGGTTGAGATGATGAACGATTTCGCTAAGAAGTACGGTGATCGTTTCGCACCATGTGATGGCCTACTGACACGTGCTGGATTGGGTGAGTCTTTCTACAAGTAACTCTCTAACTCATTGATTAAGAAGCCCGTATCAAGCAATTGATGCGGGCTTTTCTGTTTTATGAACGAGTGTGAAAGGAATGAGATTCCCGACTCAGTCGTTCCTCCTTCTCGGGAATGATGATTGAGAGATAAAAAGTAAGTTATTGCGTTGATTAGAAAGGTGGTCAAACACACGTCAATCAAAACTACCGTCATCTCCTAAAGCGACGAAGGAGCGTAATAGGAGATCTGCTTTTGGACTGCATCCAATAAAAAAGGTTGATGCTTTCACATCAACCTTATGATTTTCATTCCAGCTTTATCAGCCTAGCTCAGTATCTTTCGGGCGTAACTGAAACTCATCAATAGAGCCAATTTCAACACCTGCTGACAGCTTCTCTTCCTCATTATGAGCATTACCGTGAGCATGCATAATCAGGCGATTTGCCGTGCGTGGTTTTAGCTGGCTAACCACAAAACGCATCATGTCAGAGCGAGTTAACCCTTTAAGGTCTTCTAATACGCGCTCTCTTTGGTTGAACTCAACATCCTTATTGCCTATCGCAACCCATAAGCGCTGAGCACGCCCTCGCAAAGTCGTATCTGGTGTCGAAATCTGATTCCATAGGCCGCGCTTACTGCTGTGCCATTGATAGTCGTTAAGCTCTAACAGCACCATGTAAAAGGCATTGAGGAACTCATCTATCGAGGCTAACAAGTCAGCAGGGGCGGCATTCGGTGATTGCACATACAACACAATTCCAGGGTGTCGGTTGAGCGGCATATTGCCAGTACCGACCATGTAACCTAGCTGCTGCTTGGTTCGTATCTCATGGAAGAAAGTGGCCGACATCAAATGGTTTGCCAATGAATACAGCGCGATATTTTTAGGTGAAATATCAGGGCATTGGTAATAAACCACAATTGCTGAATCATCTTGGTTACACACCACTTCACGTTGGAAGCTGCCGTTTTCACCGAGCATGATGAGCGGACGCAGTGATTCTTCGTAAGCCTGATCTTGAACACGCAGTGCATCTTTTAGCGTTTCAGCCATCTTGTGTGCATCGGCTTTTTTCCAGTCGCCATACACAAACATCTCAACATGAAGTTCCGCCAAGATTGCTTGAACAAAAGAGGAGAGCTCATCGACCTCTATCGTTTCTAGGGCTTCAATTAACACGGAATAGGGCGGGTTATTTGGTTGAAGTATCCCAGTCATTGCATTAAACAACTGCGAAACAGGGCGATCTTGCGACGCGTTGTTCCAGTTTCTGAGCAATTGATGCTTGATGGTTTCGAAGCGTGTTGGACTAAAGTCGCGTGCTTGGAAACGTTCAAGAATCATATTGAGCAGTTGTGGCTGTTTCTCGCTAAACCCGGACAGAGTGAGCGTTACACCGCCCTGATGGGTGTACATGTTGTAGCCCATTCCGGCGATTTCAGCCTGATACGTATCTTTTTCGAGTGAGTCTAAGAACATTTCTACACACAAGCGTGTTTTAACGATATTTCTTGGGCTAGCGACTGAGTGCGGGCTATCGATAGCAACATACACCACACCTTTTGGCACCCGGAATTGATGGTCTTGCAGATGCCATAGCTTAAAGCCATCGAGCTCTTCTAACAGTTGTGGGAACTTAGCGTCACCTTCCAGTTCAGTCGGGTCTAGATCGTAGCAAATAAACGGGTTTTTGCTTGGGAGTTCAAACTGCCAACCGGGGTTAATGCACGTAAAGCATTGAACTTGTTCAGCGCTAAAAGGTGTGACCGAGTAGGGAGTAAAGTACCACTTCGCTTCCCTGTCATACTCGAATCCCTGAGCAACAATGGTCGCTCGCATGTTGTCTACGGTTAAGTAAGGCAGCAAAGAACGCTGTAATTCGTCATCGAAATGCGACATTTTGTAATCGCCATACACCACATCTTGCTCTTGGTAGTGCTGCATGTTGATGACGAGGTGGCTGACGACATCAAGCGGTCTTGCTGGCTCTTGAAAGCGGAAAGCAGACTCTAAAACGGCGCGTTTTTCTAGGTAGCGCCACTCTTCTATGCCTTGTTGTTCGACTAACTTGATGTACTGAAATATCGCTTGGATGATGTTATCGGTTTTGGTTAAACCTTCTATGGTCAATGAGCAACTGACTGTGAAATCACGGTAGTTACTGCCACTCGCGCCACCACCTGCAGAGAGAGATGTTATCCAGCCTTTCTCTTTGAGTTGCATCATCAAACTGCCTTCACCTTCGTAACCTAAAAGGTGGGCAAAGAACGACAAAGGCTTAACGCCGTAGTGTTCGTCCATGCTTGGCATCGGGAAGGTTAAGATCAGTTTGCGCACTTCTTTAATCGGCTCAACGCGGACTTGTACACCTGTACTTAACTCGCCGACAATCGGAACTTCAACCTTTTTGCCTTGTAGGTTGTGATTGGTGATTGAGCTAAAGCGATCCTCAACCCAGCTTTGCATCTCATCTAACGACTGATTGCCAGACAGTGTCAGTGTCATTAAGTCAGCAGAGTATTGTTGCTGGTGGAAAGCCAAGATCTCTTGTCGAATCGTCTCGCCGTTTCTGTCACCCAACGTATCGATATTACCGACAGAAAACTTCGAGAATGGGTGATTGTGATTCACCAGTTCTTTGGTAACTTGGTACAAGCGTCGTGAGTCGTCGTTGAGTTTCATCTTGTATTCGGAGTCAACGGCTTGGCGTTCTTTGTCTAACGCTTCTTCGTTGAAAAGGGGAGCGGTAAAAAATTGGCTGAAGCGATCGAGTGCGGTTTCAAAGGCATTCAATTCAACATCAAAAAAGAAGCAGGTGTGCTCTGTTCCTGTCCAAGCGTTGTTGCTACCGCCATGCTGGCTGATAAAACTTTGGAACTCTCCGACCTTTGGATACTTTTCAGTTCCCAAAAATAGCATATGCTCTAAGTAGTGAGCTAAACCCTCTCGGTCTGTAGGGTCATCAAAATGCCCCACATTGACGGCTAATGCGGCTGCTGCTTTTTGAGCATTTTGATCCTGAACTAACAGTACACGTAACCCGTTATTTAAGGTTATGTAGCGGTATTGATGTTCATCATTTGGGCTTAAGTGCACAGGAGCATCTCCAGAGAAGGTGGTTTTTAAATTATGTACCCGATGATTCGGCGTGCAAACCTTGTGATCATATTTTGGGATATGAAGTGCTTTTTGGCGATTTCTAAATCACTTTTATCGATTTTTATCAGTAATTTATTTTCTTTTAACAAGATTGTTAAGAAAGTCGAACTCTTTGGCAAGTGACTTGATATAATTATTTATATTGACTGCGGTTTCTCTGGATTGAGAGCCAAACCTAAGTAGCGTTTCGCTGATATATGGGATATATCGACTTTCGACATGTTACGAAGACAGGATTGAACATGAAAATATTCATTATGCGCCACGGTGAAGCAGAACATTTTGCCAACTCGGATGCAGAAAGAGCGTTGACCAAGCGCGGGAAAATGGCTTCTCTTGCCGTGGCACAAGCTGCAAATGAGCAGGGGATTAGTCAATTCGATAAAGTGCTGGTGAGCCCATATTTAAGGGCACAAGAAACGTGGTTAGAGATCTCTCAGGCGTTTTCTGGAAAGAAAGTAGAAACCTGTGATGATATTACGCCTTATGGAATGTCCGACGATGTGTTTGATTTGACCTTAGCAATGGCTGAAGTAGAAAAACTAGAGACCATTTTATTTGTTTCTCATTTACCTCTAGTTGGCTACCTAACTGCAGAGTTTGCAACAGGCATGGCGCCGCCTATGTTCCCCACTTCGGGCCTAGCGTGTATCGACTTCAACCTTGAGACACAAAAAGGTGAGTTGCTTTGGAACATCAATCCATAAGCTCGTTGAGCTCTGTTTGATGACAAAGTTGCAGACAATTAGAAAGGGCATCTCAATATGATTGGGATGCCCTTTGTTGTTTTTTGGTGAGAGAGAGTTTGTTAACCAGAATTACTTCTCAGGAACCGAAAGCAAGACTAACAGCGCGCCATTGCCGCCAAACTCTAACGGTGCTTGGTGGAAAGCCATCACGTCTGGGTGCTGTGCTAACCACAAAGGCACCTTCTGTTTAAGGATGTGTTTACCGATACCGTGTTGAACGCAAGCACACGCCACGCTCTCTTTCACGCAGTGCGCAATCATCGCGCCAAGCTCACGTTTGGCTTCTTGTTGAGTCATACCATGCATATCGAGATACACGTCAGGCACGTAGACACCACGACGGAGGCGCTTGACCTCATATTTAGAGACATCATCACGCGCATAACGCGTCGGACCGTCTTCGCTAAGATGCGGAATGAACTCATCCGAGAAATAAAACTCGCTATCACTGGCTTGTCTTGCCGTTCGAGTAATTTCTTTTTGCTTGGCATTTCTTTTTGGCTGCTGGACTATGGTATCCTGTTGCAACTTTTTAACGCCCTTTACTGCATCGTTGAACAGGGCGAAATCGTCATCGAAGTCGGTGTCTTTTTTGCTCATCAGGTTATGAATTCTAATTAGAAACGTAATTAGCAGTATTGTAGCGCTTTTCGGAGACAATTTTGGATAAGATTTTTGTAGAAGAAGCGGTATCAGAACTACACACGCTTCAAGATGTGATTCGTTGGACTGTTAGCCGCTTTAACGCAGCGGGCCTATTTTATGGTCACGGCACTGATAACGCGTGGGATGAGGCAGTACAACTTATCTTACCTACTCTTTATCTGCCGATTGATGTTCCTTCGCATGTGATGAACTCTCGTCTAACGAGCAGCGAACGTCTACGTATTGTTGAGCGCGTAATCAAGCGTATTAATGATCGTACACCAACGGCTTACCTAACCAACAAAGCTTGGTTCTGTGGTCTTGAGTTCTTCGTTGATGAGCGCGTTCTTGTGCCTCGTTCTCCAATTGGTGAGCTGATCGAAGCTCAATTCCAACCTTGGTTAACTGAAGAGCCAACTCGCATCATGGATATGTGTACGGGTAGTGGTTGTATCGCTATTGCTTGTGCTCACGCATTCCCAGACGCTGAAGTAGATGCGATTGATATCTCTACTGACGCATTGCAAGTTGCAGAGCAGAACGTTCAAGATCACGGCATGGAGCAGCAAGTGTTCCCAATCCGTTCAGATCTTTTCCGTGATTTGCCAAAAGAGAAATACAACCTGATCGTATCTAACCCACCTTACGTGGACGAAGAAGATATGAACAGCCTGCCAGATGAGTTTACTCACGAGCCAGAACTTGGCCTAGCAGCGGGTACAGACGGTCTGAAATTGGTTCGTCGCATCTTAGCTAATGCACCAGACTACCTAACTGACGACGGTATTCTTATCTGTGAAGTTGGTAACTCAATGGTTCATATGATGGATCAGTACCCAGAGATTCCATTCACTTGGATTGAATTCTCTAACGGTGGTCATGGCGTATTCATGATCACTCGTGAGCAGCTTGTTGCTTGCGCTGATGAGTTCTCTATCTACAAAGACTAGGTTTCAATTATTAGGTTAGTGCCCCTATCTTAGGGCTGTAAGCTTAGAACCTGACATCTAGTAAGACGTTCGATTTGAAACGTTTTTATTTAAACGCCATGCAGCAATGCATGGCGTTTTTTATTACCTAGATTAAAGATGTTTGCATTTATATCGAAGACGTTAAGCGCAATATTTAGTTGATTAATATGAGGGCTTATTACATATTGGTGTTTAATATTTAGTCGTTTTAGTGAGTTAAGGAGGATTCACGATGAGCTTTGATACATGGATTTATTATTTATTAGCGGTGCTAATTTTAACGGCATCACCAGGCCCAAGTTCTTTATTGTGCATGACCAAAGGTGTGCAATCTGGCTTTAAATTATCGATATTTACTGCCTTGGGGAGCTTAACTGCGATTACTGGTATTTTAACTTTATCGTTTACCGGGCTAGGGGTAATTATTGCTTCGTCTGAAGTGGTATTTAATGTCATAAAATGGACTGGTGCAGCTTATCTGATCTTCCTCGGTTGGAAGTCTCTGCGCTCTAGCCAACAAGATTATGACAAGTTATCGGATCAACAAGGCGGTGCTCAATCTGTCAAAGAAAGCGCTGCGCAGCATTACTTAAGTGGCTTTATTGTTGGCGCGAGTAACCCCAAAGCTATCTTGTTTTTTACTGCACTTTTCCCACAGTTTATTGATCCCTCAATTGCGCTATTACCACAGTTTACCGTGTTTGCTTTTACCTTCGCAGTGATGGAATTGTCTTGGTTATTGGTGTATGCCTACTTGGGGGCGAAGTCGTCAAATTGGTTGTTTGCGAAAGGTCGAGCCAAGGTCTTTAATCGTGTCACTGGAGGTGTCTTTATTGGGGCTGGCGCACTGCTTTCGACGACCAGTCGAGCATAACTTTCTGTTTTATCAGAGAGGTGAATGGTTACAGAATATTCTTGATGCTGTCATAAAAGGTTAATATTAATGTGCTTGCTGCTTTTGGCGAAAAGCCGATATATTGTAGTTACACCATCACGTTCTCAAGGAGAGACATATGCAGCATCAAGAAATGATTCAACACAGTAACTTTGGCGTAATCAGTCGTACTTGGATTTTCTCTACCCTTTCTCTAGTGGGTATTCTTGCTCTAATGTAGTCAGCTTCATGGCTCTATAGTTTTAGTTTTTATTATGAAATCACTTGTTAAAAAGTCTTCAAAGTCAGAACTCTTTCTCTTATAAATGTGGCTTTTCTCATCAGGCTAGCCACTTAACTTTTTCTTAGTCATCTTCTTCTAGCAAGCATCCCCCAGTAATTTACTCCTAGTCACCACTTTCTTCTTGTGGAATGGTTTATCACCTTACCTCTATAAACAAGCGCCATCGCACTTCTGAAGTTGTTACGAAACTGTGATAATCTTAAGTTATCTTTTATCTACAGTGTATCTCTCATGTCTGTCTGGGATTCTATTTCATTTAACAATCGATTTACTGCATTACCTCGACTGTTCTATACCCCAATTCAACCTACACCGCTCAGCAATGTCCAATGGCTCGCATGGAATCATAAGCTTGCGGATGAACTCGGTTTTTTGTCATTTGATGATGCTTCCGAGGAATTGCTTGAAACGTTATCTGGCAATGTTGAACCTGAGCAGTTTTCGCCTGTAGCAATGAAATACGCAGGCCACCAGTTTGGTTCTTATAACCCGGATTTAGGTGATGGAAGAGGGCTGTTATTAGCTCAAATTGTCGCGAAAAGTGGCGAAACGTTCGATTTACACCTTAAAGGTGCCGGTAAAACGCCCTATTCACGTATGGGCGATGGACGCGCTGTTATTCGATCAACCGTTCGTGAGTACTTATGTAGCGAAGCGATGGCAGGGCTCAATATCCCAACCACTCGCGCGTTGGCTATGATGACCAGCGACACACCGGTATATCGAGAGAAGCAAGAGTGGGGCGCATTGTTGGTGCGTGCTGCCGAATCACACATCCGTTTCGGTCACTTTGAACATCTGTTTTATACCAATCAGTTGGCTGAGCATAAGTTGCTGGCCGATAAAGTCATTGAATGGCACTTCCCTGAGTGTCTCGATGAAGAGAAACCCTACGCTGATATGTTTAATCAGATTGTTGACCGTACCGCGGAGATGATTGCGTTGTGGCAAGCGAATGGTTTTGCTCATGGCGTGATGAACACCGATAACATGTCGATCATCGGGCAAACTTTCGATTATGGTCCGTTCGCGTTTCTTGATGAATATGACCCAAGATTGATCTGTAATCACTCGGATTACCAAGGTCGTTATGCTTTTAACCAGCAGCCAAGAATAGGGCTTTGGAACCTGTCGGCACTGGCTCACTCACTTTCTCCGCTGGTGGATAAGGCCGACTTAGAGGCGGCTTTAGAGCAGTACGAACCGCAAATGAACGGTTACTTTAGTCAGATGATGCGTCGTAAGTTGGGGCTACTTTCGAAACAAGAAGGCGACAGTCGTTTGTTTGAATCTATGTTCGAGCTGATGTCGCAAAACAAAGTTGATTATCCAAGGTTCTTTAGAACGTTGTCGAACTTGGACACCTTGCCACCACAGGAGGTGATTGATTTAGTTATCGATCGTGATGCTGCGAAGCTGTGGGTGGATAACTACTTGCAACGTTGTGAACTTGAGGAGTGTTCAGTTGTAGAGCGCTGCGAAAAGATGAGGCAGGTAAACCCGAAATACATCCTCAGAAACTACCTAGCTCAGCTTGCAATAGATAAAGCAGAGCGTGGTGATAGCAGTGATATTGACGCATTAATGGTGGTGTTGGCCGATCCTTATGCGGAACACCCTGACTACGAACATCTTGCCGCGTTACCACCAGAGTGGGGTAAAGCGATGGAGATCAGCTGCTCGTCTTAAATCGGCTTATCAATGCAATACCAACAGATAGCGGTCGCTTAGTTGTGATCTCTATCTGTTTGTTCTTCTAATTTTATCAACATATCAATAATCAAATACTCGACCTACCTATACACTATGTGAATAAGTTGTAAATTTAATAGGTTTGGGCGATGCCAACAAATACTCGAATTCTCGTGGTGGATGATGATCAAGAAATCCGCGAGCTGCTGGAAGAGTACCTGACAAAATCGGGTTTCGATGTCTCTTCTGTTGGAGACGGTGTTGAATTAGAAACCCACCTGCAAAGCCAAGGTTATCCAGACCTGATTCTGCTCGATGTTATGCTCCCCGGTGACGATGGTTTTACCTTGTGTCAGCGAGTTCGAAAGCAATCTAATGTGCCAATCATCATGCTGACAGCGGTATCGGATGAAACCGACCAAATTATCGGCTTAGAAATTGGTGCTGATGATTACATTGCCAAGCCGTTTAGCCCTCGTCAGTTAATGGCGCGTATCAAAGCGTTGTTGCGCCGCGTTCAAGTGGTGGATGACAAGACAAGTGATGCATTGCCAAAACAGATTGTTTTTGGTGATTGGACGCTTGATACGTTAGCGCATCGAATTTCCCACAATGAAAACTCGGAAGAGATGGATTTGTCGGGCAGTGATTTTTCTCTGTTGATGTTGTTCTTAACTCGCCCTAACGAAGTTCTCGACCGTGACACTATCTCATTCGCGACCAGAGGCCGTGAAGCGTTGCCTTTTGAGCGAGGCATTGATGTGCAGCTTAGTCGTCTGAGAAGCCGATTGGGCGACAGTGGCAAGTATCCTCACTACATCAAAACCATGCGCGGTAATGGCTATATCCTCGCTGTGCCTGTTCAGTATGAACACTGATAATCAAGTGATGTTAATGAGCACCTCGGCAATGAAGTATTTCCTATGAACGGGTTGAGTCGGTTAAAGCCAAACTCTTTGGTTGCCAGAACATTGTTACTGACCTTGTTAGCTGTGGTGATAGCTCAAGGTATCGCAACGTCTATTTGGTATAGCGAATCCAAACACAAAGAACTGGAGGGGATTCGTTCTGCCTCTTCAAGCATGGCCAATATGTTTGCCTCGACGGTGACTTTCTTCCAGTCTCTGCCCGTTAAATATCGCCATATCGTGTTGGATCAAATCCGCAATATGGGCGGTACGCGCTTCTTCGTTTCTTTCAATAAAGAGGCGTTGATTGTCGAACCGATCCCTGATACCCGTTTAAAAACCGCCTCGATTGAAGCGATAGAAAGTGTTTTGAGTAGCAAGCTCAATAAAGTCGAATCAGTGCGGGTTGATTTCTCTCGCCCTGAACATCTTCGTTTGCTTAAAAATGACATCTACTTGAGCGATCTCCCACGATCGTGGGCACATCATACTTTAACCTTAGAACCTCTTAACCCTCCTATTCTGGTTGTTCAGATAGAATTAGCCAGTCATGAATGGGTGTATATCGCCGCGTTGTTGCCTGCGCCTTACGTCAAACTCGACGATACGATTCTCGGCAGAGAACAGGTGATCTTCTTAGTTTCCTCGACCCTCATTCTTTTGGTTTTGACTTACTTGATGATTCGTCGGCAAGTACGCCCTCTTAAAAAATTAGCAAGAGCGGCCAATGAGATGAGTATGGATATTCAGCAGCCGCCACTTAACGAAGAGGGGGCTACTGAGCTGGTGACGGCGACCCGAGCGTTTAATCGAATGCAGCAACGGATTCGTCGCTATGTTGCCGACCGTGAGCACCTTTTCTCTGCAATCTCACATGATTTAAAGACACCAATAACACGGCTTAGATTGCGTGCAGAGTTGTTGGAGAGTGAAGTAAAGAAAGACAAATTCAACAAAGATCTCGATGAGCTTGAGATGATGGTTAAAGGTGCTTTGCAAGCGGTAAGAGACACCGATCTACACGAGAATAATGCCATTATTGACCTCAACGAAATGGTACTTGCAGTGATTGAATCTCATAACCAGTATCAGACAAAGGTTGAGTTCGAGCCGGTCGTCATTGAGCCATTGGTCGCTAAACCACTGGCGATAAAGCGTGTACTCACCAACTTAATCGACAACGCGGTTAAGTATGGTTCCTCAGCAGTTGTTGAAATCAGCGGTGATGATCTTTGGGTGGTCGTGACCATTCAAGACCGTGGTCTCGGTATTCCAGAAGACAAGCTAGAGTTAGTTTTTGAACCTTACTTTAGGTTAGCAACGGACGACCAAGGACACGGACTTGGCCTCGGGATCTGCCGAAATATCCTGCACGGACACGGCGGAGATCTCATTATTCGCAACTCCTCTCAAGGCGGCTTAGAAGCCAAAGTCTATATCCCCACAGGCTTAGAAGTGTAATGTAACAATTGTGTTACATAGGGCTTACCTTTTGTTTCAATCTTATCAATCAGAATAAGTAGACTCTTTATTGAACCGGACGTCGAGTCCGCTAAAACATGGAAGATAATAATGAAAATCAATAAAACCCTACTTACTCTATCTCTTCTTGCTGCCTCAACATTTTCTCAAGCTGGTGAAGTGGAAGTGCTTCACTGGTGGACTGCCGGTGGCGAAGCGAAATCCGCAGCGGTACTGAAAGAGATGATTGAAGAACAAGGCCATACTTGGAAAGATTTTGCTGTTGCTGGTGGCGGCGGTGAAAGTGCGATGACTGTTTTGAAAACTCGAGCAGTATCGGGCAATCCTCCATCTGCGGCGCAGATTAAAGGTCATGATATTCAAGAGTGGGGTGGTTTAGGTTTTCTGACGTCTCTCGATGCGACTGCTAAACAAGAACAATGGGATGAGTTACTGCCAGAGGTGGTGACTAAAGTGATGAAGTGGGATGGCGAATATGTGGCGGTTCCTGTCAACGTTCACCGTGTTAACTGGCTTTGGGCTAACCCTGTTGTTTTAGAAAAATCAGGCGTGACGGTTCCAACTACGTTAGATGAGTTCTTCGTTGCTGCAGACAAGATTAAAGCAGCTGGCTTCATTCCATTGGCTCACGGTGGTCAACCTTGGCAAGACGCAACCGTATTCGAAGCGGTGGCTCTTGATGTTCTAGGCAGTGAAGATTACAACAAAGCGTTCGTTGATCTTGATATGGACGTATTATCTGGCGACAAGATGGTGGAAGTGTTCACCAAGTTCAAAAAGATGCGTGACTACATCGACAGCAACTCTCCAGGTCGTGATTGGAACGTCGCAACTTCAATGGTTATCAATGGCGAAGCCGCGATGCAAATCATGGGCGATTGGGCGAAAGGTGAGTTTACTGCGGCAGGCAAAGTGCCGGGTAAAGATTACATCTGTGCACCAGCTCCAGGTACTGACGGCCAATTTACCTTCAACATCGATAGCTTTGCGTTCTTTGAGTTAAGTGACAAAGAGAACCAAAAAGCGCAGCAAGACCTAGCGAAAACCATTCTTACTAAAGATTTCCAAGAAGTCTTCAACCTTAACAAAGGTTCTATCCCTGTACGTCTAGATATGGATATGTCTAAGTTTGACCAATGTGCGTTGGACTCAATGGCAACCTTCAAAGCGAGTGCTGAATCTGGCGATCTTGTTCCGAGTATGGCTCACGGCCTAGCGACAACAAGCTACGCTCAAGGCGCTATCTATGACGTAGTGACCAACTTCTTCAATGAGAAAGATGCCGATCCGAAACAAGCGGCAGCTAAGTTAGCAAAAGCAGTGAAAGCGGCTATCTAATCTAACTTGATAAGTGACACACAACGCACGTGAGTGACGGGTTGTGTTGCTTTATCGAACCCCCAGGGTGGGTAGGCTCGTAGGGAGCCTATCTGCTCTTCACTCCCAATTCTAATATGCGTGATGCTGATGTGGTGCCGAAAGGTAAGCCATTGGCTCGATTGTGCAACAAGGATAAGTTATGGAGCATGTTTTGACTGAGTCGACTCCAAAACCCACAAGGAGCCAGCCTGCACCGAAACCGAGTTTTGCTGACAGGTTGCAACATTGGTTACCTAAAATTGTGCTGGCGCCAACTGCGTTAGTGACCGTGGTGTGTATCTACGGTTATATATTTTGGACGGCCGCACTGTCGTTCACCAACTCTCGATTTCTTCCGAGCTTCAACTTCGTTGGTTTAACCCAATATGAAAAGCTGATGGATAACGATCGTTGGATCACCTCTATCACCAACCTCGGTGTGTTTGGTTTTCTATTCATGGCGATTGCTATCTTGCTAGGTGTTGGTTTAGCGGTATTACTTGACCAGAACATCCGTCAAGAAGGCGCGATTCGTACTATCTATCTCTACCCAATGGCGTTGTCATTCATCGTGACGGGTACGGCGTGGAAATGGATTCTTAACCCGGGTCTTGGCATTGAAAAGCTGATGCAAGACTGGGGATTTACTGACTTCAAATTTGACTGGCTCGTCAATTCTGAAATGTCGGTTTACACCTTAGTGATTGCAGCACTTTGGCAGTCTTCTGGATTCGTGATGGCGATGTTCTTAGCCGGTCTGCGTGGCATCGATTCTTCAATCATCAAAGCGGCTCAAATCGATGGGGCAAGCTTACCCACTATTTATCTGAAAATCATTTTACCTTGCTTGCGCCCTGTGGTTTTCAGTGCGGTGATCATCACCTCACACATTGCAATTAAGAGCTTTGACCTTGTGACGGCAATGACGGCAGGCGGCCCGGGTTATTCATCGGATCTTCCAGCGCTATTCATGTATGCCCACTCATTTACTCGTGGTCAAATCGGCCTTGGTGCTGCCAGTGCCATGATGATGCTTGCCGGCATTTTAGCGATTCTCGTGCCTTATCTTTACTCTGAACTTAGGGAGAAAAAGTCATGATGAATAACATCAATTTTGCTCGAATCTTTATTTATTCAGCACTGCTTTTCTTCTGTTTAGTGTACCTAATGCCATTGTTCGTAATGGCGCTGACGTCATTCAAAACTCTGCCTGATATCAAGGCGGGCAACCTGATGAGCTTGCCCAAAGAGTGGGTGTTCGACGCTTGGTATAAAGCGTGGGACACCGCTTGTACAGGCGTGAAATGTGAAGGCATCAAAGGTTACTTTTGGAACTCATTCCAAATGGTGATTCCTGCGGTCGCAATCTCAACATTGCTCGGAGCATTCAATGGTTATGTAGTGACGAAATGGCAATTCCGAGGCTCGAATCTGTTCTTTAGCTTACTGTTGTTTGGTTGCTTCATTCCGTTCCAAGTGGTGCTACTACCAATGGCAACCATGCTCGGCAAGATGGGGCTAGCGAACACAACCATCGGCTTGGTGATTGTGCACGTTATCTACGGCATGGCGTTTACAACTCTGTTTTTCCGTAACTTCTACATCTCGATTCCGGATGAATTGATCAAAGCAGCAAAACTGGATGGTGCAGGCTTCTTTACCATTTTCTTCAAGATCTTATTACCGATCTCTACGCCTATCATCATGGTGACGGTGATCTGGCAGTTCACCGCAATCTGGAACGATTTCTTGTTCGGGGTGGTGTATTCCGGCTCAGAGACTCAGCCAATCACCGTAGCATTAAATAACTTAGTCAACACCAGCACGGGCGTTAAAGAATACAACGTTGATATGGCTGCCGCGATCATCGCCGCGCTGCCAACGCTGTTGGTGTATGTCTTCGCAGGAAAATATTTTGTTCGTGGCCTAACGGCAGGATCAGTAAAAGGATAATTACCCATGGCAACATTAGATTTAAAACAGATCCGTAAAACCTATCGCAACGCGGACAACGAAACGTTAAAGGGCATCGACATCAGTATCGATTCGGGGGAGTTCTTGATACTTGTCGGCCCTTCGGGGTGTGGAAAATCCACCCTAATGAACACCATTGCTGGGCTAGAAAATATTAGCTCGGGTGAAATCGTGATTGATGGTGTTGACGTGGCCCAGGTTGAACCTAAAGACCGCGACATCGCGATGGTATTCCAGTCGTACGCACTTTACCCAAACATGACGGTACGCGGCAATATCGCCTTCGGCTTGAAGATCCGCAAGATGCCACAAGACGAAATCGACGCAGAAGTGAATCGCGTCGCTGAAATGCTACAAATCGAACAACTGCTTGATCGTAAACCATCGCAGCTATCTGGTGGTCAGCGTCAACGTGTCGCTATGGGGCGCGCTTTGGCGCGTCGTCCTAAGCTGTATCTGTTCGATGAGCCGCTTTCTAACTTGGATGCCAAGCTACGTGTCGAGATGCGACACCAGATCAAACGTCTGCACCAAAAGCTGAACACCACCATTGTCTACGTGACCCATGACCAAATCGAGGCGATGACCTTGGCTGACCGTATTGCGGTGATGAAAGATGGTGAACTGCAGCAACTCGGTACGCCGCAAGAGATCTACACCAAGCCAAATAACATGTTCGTGGCGGGCTTTATGGGTTCACCATCTATGAACTTCATTAAGACCATGGTGGATTTGGATGATGAGCAGAATCCGATCATCAAAGTAACGGGTACAGCTGAGCAAGAGCACCACATTCGATTACCACAAAGCATGCGTGAGCAAGATGGCAAAGAAGTGGTGATTGGCCTGCGCCCTGAACATATTACCGAGCAGGAAAGTGAAGATGTGTCGGCAACGACCAAGCTAGACTTGCAGTTAGAAGTGCTAGAACCAACAGGGCCAGATACGATTGCGATGGTGAAAGTGAACGACCAAGAAGTGGCATGTCGCTTGTCGCCAGAATTTGAAGTGTCAGTTGGGCAAATGGCGCCGCTGCATTTTGACTTATCAAAGGCGGTATTCTTTGATGCTCAGACTGAAGCGAGAATTGATTTTTAGTTTTTGAGACAGTAGCTCAATGAGAGTCTAAGCTTAAGCAAAGGCAGTATCACTAATTACTAATAAGTAACGTGATGCTGTCTTTTTTGTTGTTTTAGCCTGTTTTATTTCCTCACGAAAACAGAGGGATAAACGAGATAAATGGATTAACTGCAATAATATCGCCAAATAGCCTCCGTTAGCTCTATAAAGCTGACCGAGAACAGCGTAGGATCGCGCTACTTTAGACCAAATACTAGGTTGCACATTAGTGCATAAACAGAAGAATACATGAAACTAACAGCAAAACCCTCAGCTAGTAACGCTTTACTTATTTCTATTACGACACCGGACTTCAAAGGTGACGAAGCAAAAGAGTCTCTTGCCGAACTTGCTCGCTTAGTAACAACCCTAGGGTTTAAAGTGGTCGGTACACAATCACAGCACCACAGTTCAACACAACGACAAAACGTGTTGGGCGCAGGTAAGCTTGCAGAAATTGCACACCTCACCGGTTACCAAGGTTCGATTGAAGAAGCAGAAGATGAAGATTTTATCGATGAATCTTTTGATTTTCGCGCTAGTATCGATGAATTAGATTTTGATGATCTTCCATCTGAAGATGTGGAGTTTGGTACTGCTGACGTAGTGGTATTCGACTGTGATTTGAGCCCATCTCAACTGCGTAATGTAGAAGCGCACTTGGGTGTCGAGGTATTTGACCGTACTGGTATCATCATCGAGATCTTTAGCCGCCATGCTCGTACTCGTACCGCACGTCTGCAAGTTGAAATCGCTCGCCTAAACTACTTAGTGCCTCGACTGCGTGAAACAGCCGACGGTGATAAAGAGCGTCAAATGGGTCAGGGTGCTGGTGAAACTTCATTAGAGCTAGACCGCCGTAAAGTACGTGACCAAATTGCTGCGCTTAAACGTGAGCTGGTTAGCGTACAGGACGAAATGAAGAACCGACGCACTCAGCGTTCGGAGCTTTTCACTGTTGCTCTGGTTGGCTACACCAACGCGGGTAAATCTTCGATGATGCGCGCTATGACCGCAACCGAAGTGAGCGGTGAAGATAAGCTATTCGCGACCTTAGATACCACGGTTCGTGCACTTCAGCCGATCACTCAGCCGCGTATCTTAGTGTCAGATACGGTGGGTTTCATCAAGAAACTGCCACACGATCTGGTTGCTTCATTCCACTCAACACTAGCAGAAGCGCATGATGCTTCATTACTGCTTTATGTGGTTGATGCTTCTGATGTTTCATTCCGCGCACAGCTTGATGTGGTACACGAAGTATTAGCGCAAGTGGGCGTTGAAGGCAGCGAAAAACTATTGGTACTGAACAAGTGCGATAGATTGAGCGAAGAAGAACAGTTAGAGCTGATTGAAGAATTCCCAGATGCAATGCTGACCTCGACTCGTGACCCGCTCGATATCACCAAACTACACAAGTACATTGTGGGTGTGGCTGAACAAGGCATGATCGAAGAAGAGATCACGATTCCTTATTCTGGACAAGGCATCATCGGTGAGATTCGCTCAAACATGAGTGTGGTGAAGGAAGAATACGACTACGAATGCATCAAGCTTACTGTACGCTCAAGTGCAATTGATTTAGCGCGCTTGAAAAAGCGTATGCAGAAGTCTTAATTTTGTAGCGAGCCTGGCAAGAACAACCAAAAGAAAAGCGACCCGATAAGGTCGCTTTTTTGTTTCCTGTCGCTGAGTAATTAGTTACTCGTCAACCAGTCCATTTAGGTCATTTACGCCATTCTTTGAGTTGGCTTCCATCGTGCTAGTTCTGGATCAAGCTTGATGCCTTGCGAAGTCAGCAGGTTAACACGTGCTAAGTAAGCCGCACCGTGCATCAGGTGCTTAGCAAGGTCGACCGCATTACGCTGCTGGTAATCATCTAGGTAGCTGTCTTTTGCCCACGCGTTGAATGCGCCAAGTGCAGGGCCAGCCCATACTTGATAATCCATTTCACGACCTTGTTCGCCCGTGTTTGACCAGCGGCTAGAAAGCCCCAAGTACCAGCGGAAAATCAACGCCATTTTACGCTTCGGGTTGCCTTCAGCGCGTTTGATCTGTTTAGGGTCGCGCTCGTTAAAGTGAGCAACAGTACCTGCCCAGATGTCATCCAATGTTGAACGGAATACCTGCTTCTCTAGCTTTTGACGTTCTTCAACTGGAATCGCTTCAATGGAGTCGTAGCGTGTGTAGATCTCGTAAAGCTTGTTTGCACGCATTGGGAACAAGGTACCGCGCTTAACCACTTGCAGCTTCACGCCCATTTCGAACATGTCTGCTGCCGGAGCCATAGTCACGTCAGCCATTTCAGTTGTCGAAAGCAGCTTACGTGTGTGTTCGCTCGCGCCAGCTTCAACACAGGCTTGGTTAATAGAACCAGTAACAATGTATGCCGCGCCCATGTTAAACGTTGCTAGAGCTGCGTCAGGCGTGCCGACGCCACCACCACAACCAACACGCAGCGGTGTTTTGAATTGGTACTGAGCTTGGATCTGTTCTTTCAACGCAAGAATCGTTGGTAACAGGGTAACTAGAGGGCGGTTATCGGTGTGACCACCAGAATCCGCTTCTGCAGTAATGTCATCCGCCATTGGAACCAACTGTGCTAGCTCCATCTGTTCTGCTGTGATTCGACCTTCATCAACCAAAGCTTGCAGCATTTTCACAGGAGCAGGCTGCATGAACTTGCTTGCGACTTCAGTACGGCTCACTTTTGCGATGACTTTGTTGTCAATCTGGATTTCGCCTTTTGCATCACGGCTTAGACCAGCAGCACGATAGTGAACAATTTGCGGTGTTAAACCTAAGAAGGCTGAAGCCTCAACCGTTTTCACTTTGTGCTTCAAAAACAGCTCTACACTGCCGCGCTCTAGTGCAGGTTCACTTGGGCTGTGAATCAGGTTAAACGCGTAAGGGCCGTTTGGTAGCGCTGCTTGAATACGGTTGATCGCTTGCTCAACGCGAGACGGGATTAAGCCTGCCGCGCCAAATGAACAAAGAATGCCTGCCTGACCAAGCGCAATTACAAGCTCTTCAGATGAGATGCCGTTGGCCATTGCGCCTGCGTAGTACGCGTATTTTACGCCATGACAGCGACGAAACTCTTCGTCGCCCAAGCTTTGTGTACCGAGTGCAGGAGCAAAAGCGCTAACAGGTTGGTTGTTCGCTGAACTTGCTGAATCGCACGATGCAATCTCTGCTTGTTGGCTAACGCCTAAACCTTTTTCTGGGTGGTTCACGACGTAACAAGCAAGGCTTAAGTCTTTTAATATTGTCGACATTGCCGCGTTATCAAAGCGAGTTGTGCTCTCTTCAATCTGCCAAGGCCACGGAGATAGCTTTTCGTTATTGATAGTGGTTTGAGTTGTCATAATTAATTCTTTCCTAGTTCTCTGTCTCTGTCACTAATGGCGGCTTATGCTTTATCGTTCGCAGGGGCTTCTTCGATACAAATTGCGATGTCTTTCACTTCGTAAATACGCAGGCCATCTTTGCTCAGGTTTGCGTCGCCAACGATGATACGTTTACCGTCTTCGTCTTTAATCGCAGTGATATGTACATCCAGAGACATCTGTTTGTTTAGAGGGTTAATCTGACCACGGTATTTCCACTTCACTTCAGATTGGATTTGACCAAACTTCGGATTGCGGAAGCCAGCGCCAAGGTCTTTGTTTAGCGCATAGGTTTGCATCAGTTCGATGATCGCTTCGACACCTAGAGAACCTGGCATTACAGGATCTTGATGGAAGTGGAATTGGAAGAACCAATCACTTGGGTCAATCGTACGCTCAGCGTATAGGTAACCAAGACCGTCTTTACCACCATCGCTAGTGATCTGCACGGTATCTATAAAGTTCAAACGACCGCCGGCCAATTTGTAGTGCTCTTGTACTTCACCAGTAGACGAGACAGGTGCATTGAAGTAACGCGTCGTTTTGTCTAGCAGGTTGATGTTTACATCCGGTGTGCGGTTGTTATCAACGTGCCAAGGGTGAGTCACTTTACCGTTGTCCAAACCAAGTTGGTCTTTCAGTGCTGCGCCTTTGAAGTAACCAAATACCGCTGTACCTTGATAGAAAGGCACGCCGTCAGTGCTCAGTTCAAAGCTGAAGCTCTGTACGATGTTGGTGCCCATCATTACTGTTGAAAGCAGACGAGAATCGTTAGTAATCGTTTTGCCGCGCAAGTCGACGTTACGCAACATTTTGCCGCTGCCATCTAGGTTGCGGAAAAACAGTTCTTCACCTGGGAAGCCCAGTGTTGTACCCATGTAGCCAGAGATAAAGCCGTTTGGTTGCAGTGAAATTTCCATCAGTACCGAGTAAGGCATTAGAGTCTGGTGGCTGTTTTCATCAAAGTACCATGCGTTTTCTGGCACTTCGTATTCTGCGATACACGATGAAGGCTTCTTGAAGTCGCCACGCTTACCGTCGATCTCTACAACACGAGTGGTTAGCTGTAGGTCGCCACACGGAGTACGTGGTGGAATCATCCCACGGTAGATTGAGAAATCAGGACCGAAACATTTCTCGATATCGCCAGTCGCGAATTCGAACATGTGATAAGGCGTGAATGGAACCGTATCGGGTGTGCGGTTCGGGTAATCAGGAGTTACCGGGGCTTCAACGTGTTGAAGAGGAACGACACCTTTATTTGGCGCTGTTGCTAGGTCTTCAATTTGCGCCATGAGTGGTGCATTAGCTGAAGCCTGCTGATTAACTGCTGGTGTATGGCCCAAGCTTTCGATAACAGGGGTCGCGACAGCTGTTTCTAAAGAAGGTAGGTAACGAGTACATTCGTCGTCTTCTTTGATCATCACACCCAAGTTTTGGAAATCAACAATCACTTTGCCGTTCAGCAAGATATCGATGTTAGCTTTCGCGTATGGGCGAGGGCTTAGACCAATCTCAGTCACTTCCATGCGGTAAGTCAGTTCTGCAGATTGCGGTAGAACTTGGCCACGACAACGTACTTGTTGAGGGGCATTTTCAAGCGGTTGGAAACGACCATTTTGAACAAGTGTGTGCATGCCAAGGTGCATCATGAAGAACTGAAGCAGTTGACCACAACCTTCTGCCATCAAAGAGCCAGCCATTACTGAATCATCTTTGAAGTGACAAGGGAAGTACCAGTGCTCAGGCTTAAGCTGTTTGTGACCTTCAATCAGACCAAGTCCCCATGTGCCACCTTGCGGTTCAACACGGCTAACCTTTTCGATCATCATGAACTTCTCTGCGCTGAAGCACAAAGAAGGCTGGTGGCGATCAGATTGGTGAGTCGGGCCAAAACACTCTGCAATGTTTGCAGTCAGTAGGTGGCGCAGTTCTTGGTGGTTAAACTGGGTTTTAGGACAGTGCAACATAGGGTCGAAACGTTGCTTAGTGGCAAGTTTACGAGCCTTGATTTCATCTTCAGTGTGAATCACGCCCTTGCCATCGGCTAGCTCTTCATCAGTGAAGAAGCCCGCACAGCCGTTATCCATTTTCAGGATCATCTTGTCGCCAACGAAACATTCGTACGAGAAGAAGAACAGTAGCGTGTCGCCATTGCGAGCAAAGCTGTTGATTGAGATGTCGTAACGCAGCGTATCGCCACCACGAGGCAAGTCGCCAAGGAAGGTCAGTGTACAATCAAGCAGGCGATAAACACGCTCGCCTTTGTTTTCGAAATCAATGCCTAAGTAGCTGATCAGCATTAGGTCACACTGACCAGATTCTACCGCTACAGCCCAAGGGATTTGACCATCAACAAGATACGGCGCATCAACTGGGATGTCGTACTCTGTGGTCATGGTGCTTGGCTTGTATTCGTTGACGGTCGCGTTGAGCTTGGTTACACGAGATACCAATAGGTAGTCTGTGGTTGGTAGGCGAACGCGGCGCGAGTAGCTATCGATGATCGCGTAGTCAGGGCCAAATACATTGGCGATGTCGCCTTCAGCGTATTCAACCAGATCATCGTAATCCCAGATACATGGTTTACGGATAGGTTTTACTGGTGCTGGTGTCGCAAGTGCGTTTACTGGCGCTGACTGAACCTGAGCTGGTTGAGCTTGCACAGGCTGAGTTGATGTTTCGGCTGAGCTATCTAAACCAGACGTAATTGCGTTTAACTGTGCTTTTAATAGCGCATCAGCCATCTGCATGCCTTGGGCTCGAGTGTGCAGGAATGCTTTGTGTACCTGTTGAGCTGCTTGCTGATTTTGAGCAAAAGCTTGGTTGTGTGGTGTTACAGACGGCTGTGATGCTGCATCCGTATTAGCGTCGATATTTGATACGCCATTTTTAGCGGATAGGACATGAGTCATATTGCTGTGGTTACCTGTTAGCTGACTGTGGCGAGTTGGCGCCAGAGTAGGGGATACTGATGTAGGAGTTTCGATGACTGGCTCTACCGCGTTCTGCGCTAATGCCTTCTTCTCTAACTCTTTTTGCGCAAGGGCTGCTTTGATGTTTGCTGTCGTTGGAATCGACGCCACTTTTGCTGCTTGTTTGCCAGAAGCTTTCTGCTGAATCGTTGCCAAGTTAGTCACTGGGGTTTGGGCAATATGTTGATAGATATCGCGACCACCAAGAGTCACTTGCTTAACCAATTGACGTTTAGCATCGCTCGCCAGTTCATTGCTTAAACGAACGGAAAGTGACTGAGATTCAACACTCGACTGGCTTAGTAGCAGCTGTGAACATTGTCCTTCGCTGATGCTGGCAACAATCGCGCTCTTAGAGCTGATATTTGGATTCAGAGACTCAAGGTTCAGGTTGAGGAGACCGTGTAGCAGGCTTGCCATGCCAGAAGCTGCAGAGCAGTGACCAACACGTTGGCTCGCTTGAGTGGTCTTGGTAACTTCTAAGTTGAGAGATACAAGCTCGTGTGACAAAGACTCAGGTGCATGGTTAAGCTCAAGCAGAGAAACATCGTTTGAGCTCATACCGACTTGAGTCAGTAACTCATCAACAACGGCGTTGTTACGCTCGCTTGAGCCAAAGGCCAAGGCGTTAATGCTGCCGTAAGCTGTGTCTTGGTTGCTCGCTACTCGACCTTCTTCCACAAGAACAATTGCACCTGCGCCTTCGCCCACATTCCAACTGCCGTCTTGCGGTTGTCCGAATTTTGGATCAAGCGACACTGGGCTCACGCTGTTCTTCAGAATCACATGTTCCGCACTGCCGCTTAGATCGACGGCTGCAATCACGACTGCATCCATGGATTCTTGCGACATCAGGTTTTGCGCGACATCGACACAACGAGCAACTGACTGTTCAGCGGCTGAAATCGTAAAGGCAGGGCCATTAAAGTCCCATAATGAAGAGATGCGCGAAGCCATGATATTGCCGATGAAACTGGTGTATTGGTTCAGTTTGGCTGCGTCCATCACACTGTCCATCGCGATGGTTTCTAGCGATTGGTATTCGTCTTGTGTTAGCTCAATACCCATGTTGGCAAAGCTGTCAGCCAATTGGCTATGCAGGTTTACGCGTCCACGGAATTGGTGCATCTCAAGCTCAGTTTCCATCGCTACCAGTACTGCAACCTTTTGGCCTGCCACAAGCTTGGCATCTTTGATCGCTTCGTCTGCAACTTTCATCAGTAGCAACTGCTGAGAGATCAAACGGTCATCTTCATTCGGCGGTACTTTGAAGCGTAGGAAATCGAGGTCGAATTGATCGATGTAAGCCCCGTTTGGAATGCCGTGTAAACCAAACTGATTCAGCAGTTCTGGATGTTGGTCTAAACCTTTCCAGCGCTTCTTAGGCAAAGCAATGAAAGCATCGTTGTTGGTTTCAATCGCAGTGCTCAGCGCGTTGATGCTTTGCAGAGAACCGAAGTGAGACGCTAGGCCAGTAATGCTTAAATTAGACGGCTGTAGGCTTGGAGATGCCGACTCTAGAGTCTGGTTTACATGACTCTTATCTGAGTACGCTTCAAGCAGTAAGTGTGCGTTACAACCACCGAAACCAAATACAGAAACACCCGAACAGCGCTCTGGGTTGCCCGCTTTACTTGGCCAAGGTTGAACCTGTGTTGGCAGAGTCTGTGAGCCAAATAAACCTTCTGGCGACGATAGTGGCTTGTCTAAGTTAATACTTGGCGGAAGCACGCCTTCTTTCATCGCAAAGATCATCTTCATGATCCCCGGCATACCCGCCGCAGTCAGCAAGTGACCGAGGTTGGACTTCGCAGAGCCAATTAATGGCGGGTTAGAACCATTCAATTTGTCAGCAAAGAAACGCTCCATTGAGGTTAACTCAACCTTGTCACCTAATGGTGTGCCGGTTGCGTGACACTCAATCACTTCGATGCTGTCTGGGGTTAGGTTTGATGCCTCGTAAGCGCGTTCAAAGGCTTGTACTTGTCCTTTGCTATTTGGGCTTAATACGAACTGGCCACGGCCATCGTTCGACAAGCCAATACCGCTAACGACTGCGTAGATGTTGTCGCCATCTCGCTCTGCATCAGCTAAGCGTTTTAGGACTAAAACACCGGCACCTTCGCCAGCAAATAGACCTTTACTATTGCTATCAAACGGAACCGAAACACCGTGGTCAGGGTAAGCGTGGAAGATGGAGAAACCCATGTTGATAAAGAATGGGTCAGCACCGGATACCGCGCCTGCCAACATCATGTCGGCTTTGCCCGTGTTCAAGTAATCACACGCTAACTTCAATGAATACACTGAGCTTGCACATGCCGCATCTAGGCTAAGTTGCACGTTGCCTAAACCTAGCGCATCAGCCACTAACTTCGAGGCGTTGTGTGCTGCAGCACCATTGATCGGATTAAGGTCTTGCGCGGTTTCATTGGTTGGTAGCAGTGAAAACTGGTCATTAGCCAATTTAGCTTGTAGTGCCTTTTCGACGACCGAGTGATACATCGGCAGAAACAGGTCGTTCGAGCGTGTGGTTGGGAACGAAAGGGCACCCATGATCACGCCTGTACGCTCTAAAACATCGGCATTTAAATCAATGCCGGCGTCAACTAACGCCTTACGACTGGTATCCAAAGCCCATAGGAAACTTTGGTCAACACCGTTGAATGATTCTGCTGTCAAGCGGTAGCCATTGCTGTCGAAATTGAAGTTTTCGATGTAGCCGCCTTTGTCACAGTAAAAGCGGTCTGACTCACCTTGCACACCCTGATAGCTTTCAGGTTTAGCACCTAACTTTTCAGCGCTTAATGTGGTTCGAGAATCTTTTTTGTTCAGCAAGTTTTGCCAAAAATCTTTTGGCGTATCAGCTTCTGGGTATTGGCTCGCAATACCGACAATCGCGATTTTATTGCACTTCACTTGCTGCTTATTCTGAGCCTGATATTGAGAACTCATACTAGCTCTCCTTGATGATTTACTGCGCTGCCTTGAGACACACCACTTAATTGCTTAGCGGTGGTGATCTGTTGTTCTAACCCTTGAATAAGTGGCTCGACAGACAGTGGAATTTGATGGGTGATGAGCTGACCAATGCATTTGATGAGCGTGACAATATCGTCCCCGCCTTTGGCATTGGAAGCGATTGAGCAGTACTGGTCTGCTACGTTGTCGCTACGATTGATCTTGTCGATCAATGTGCTGGTTTGACGATCGGCACCCACTTCAACAAACAGGCGAGCACCTTGCTGACGTGCACTCTGAATCAACGCGGTGAAATCCAGCGTCGAACAGAAAGTATCGGCAATCGAAAGGGCGATGCTGTCGCTCTCTATATTGATTGGGGCGCCAGTCGGTAGACCTGCTGCGCTGATAAAGCGGATATGCTTTGGCAACTCGTCGAACAGTGGCTGTGTGTAAAATTCACGTACTTGGCTATGTTGGCTCAATGCTGGTGTGGTGTGCATTGCGGTAACACGATTCGCGGCAATGCCACGTTTACCCAGTTTCTTGAGCAGAGCACGACAGGTGCTTTCACAGCCTGCCAGTACGCAAGTGTCACCTTGGATGATAGCTAGATAAGCGCGTGGGAACTCTGGTAACAGAGCCTCAATCGCTTGTGCATCACTGCGAACCACAAAACTATTCCATTGGATGCTTTCGTCGCCGTTCAGCTGCCAATCTTGACGTACAGCGGTGAGTTCGCCAGAAATAGCCGTGGTGAAGATAGGACTGGTTTGAGTCATCTCAATCAGCGCATGCGGATTTTTCCAAACATTTAAGCTGGCCCACATGGAAGCTTCACCCTTGGAGTAGCCCAAGGCGAAATCTGGCTGCACTTTGAATTCATCACATAGCAGTTGTGTTAACAGATAACTACTGCCTACACCTGCAATGGCCAATTCACTAAGCGACATTTCTTGCGAGTCTTCAGCGTAGGTTTTTTCAGCCTGCAGCATCTCTTTCAAGTTACCTTCGCGTTCTAAGCGAGCAAATAACTGTGGGAAATGGTGGTGAAATTCGCGCAACATACCGGGATAAACCGTGCCAACACCAGGGTAAACAAATGCAACGCCGCCTTTGCTTTGAGGCTTCGGTGAGAAACAACTGCCCGCTGGCGTTTTGTATTGGCTATTGTCTGCCATTACTTTTGGCAACGCATTTTCTACCGCTGTGATTTCTTGCAATGCAGCATCAATTGAAGCTGCTTGAATCACGATGTTCGCGCTAAGGCCAGCATTGTGCTGAACGCTTTGAAAGTGGTTTAGGTTTGAATGCATCAAGCTGGCGACAGCAAGTTCGCTGTCCGCCGAATCGCTAACGCATTTAAGCTCTTCTCTTAACGAGGTTAACTGAGAAACTAATTCAGCTTGGTCATTGCCAGAAACCACAAACATCAAACGCTCGCTCGATAGCAAGGGCTTTGGTTCTCGCAAACCGGTCGCTTGAGTCAATATCAGGCTGGTGGATTTCTGGTTTTCTTCGCTGAAGGTTAACGCAGCAACACGTGCTTTGTTCGGCTCAGTGAACCAATAGTGGCTCGGTAATGAATAACTCGGCAATGAACGGCTCGATATCGCATTAACCATATTCAACAATTCATCAAACTGCTGCGAAGCAGAGAGTGTAGAATATTGTTGTTGATGGCTTAAATCTGTCGCGGGGCGGCGTGACATATCCAGAGCAAGCTGAACGCTATCTCCATTATCTAGATCGAGAGCTTCAACAAAGCCCGCCAAATTCGCGTGTGGGTGAATCTTATTCTGAGCAGCATTCAGCGCACTTAACATCAACAATGATGGTGAGTGAGAATCTAAACAAAGTTTAATAACACTACCTTGAATGACAGCCTCAATCGCTTGAGCAAGTGCTTGATTAAAATTGCCATCAACCACAACAGTAACCATCTCTGGAAGCGAAGGTGATAAGTCGGCAGAAAGCTCAGCCGCGTTTGCTGGCTGAGCTAAAAGAGCGATGCGCAATGGCATCGCTTTATTAGTAGGAACAGTCACTATGACAATTGCTCCTTTTCTGCGTTTTTAGTCGCCTCTTTCTTTGATACTGCTGAGCTAGACTTCGGCAAAAATGCATCGTTTAAACTCTTGCTGATGGTGACTTTGGCACCTTTCATTACCGCACTTAAACGACCATCTTGGTGGTAAAGTGAGATATCAGCTTGCAGCGAACGAGCCGTGCTTTTTATCACGCTCAGCTCTAGCCAACCTTGGTCACCATTGTGCATCGGTGCGTAACAAATAAACTCACCGATTGCAGACGGTAGGCTTGCCGCGCCGTACTTCAATCGAGCCCATACCAGCATTGCTTGCAACAGATAATCTTCAGCAAATGGTTGGCTATCGCCAAAGCCTTGCTTAGGAATAAATGATCCGCAGTCGCTGTTTTCAATCTGAGGCAACTGGCATTGAGCCAATAAGCCTAAGTCGTCAAAGCGTTCAACTGAGGTAATACCTTGCAATCTTGGTCCATGAAACAGAGTGCCGTCACTGTATAGAGCTTGTGCCGTTGTTACTGGTGTTGAAGAGTTAGCTTCAAAGCGTTTTGTCGACGCTTGTTGAACATCTTCAGACACTTGCACAGAGGCAACTTGCAACTGAGCTTGATACTGTGGTCGCCCTTGGCAGCTGATTACTGCTTTTAGCTGATCTTTTGATTTAGCGTCTGAAGACAAGACAAGCGTTAGCTCTTGCACTTCATCAGTATCAAAAATCACACCCTTAAGCAGTTTATAGTTGTGAACGCTAACGTTCACCCCTAACAGTTGCTCTGCTATTTCACGCATCCATTGGATAGCACACACTGTCGGTAACACTGGGTTACCGGCAATGCAGTGATCTTGAATGAAAGGTAATGCCTTCGGATCAAGATGACGTGTCACAGTGATGCTTGTATTCAGCGGACTCTTTGCAAGATGCACAGACTCCGCATTAAGCTTTTTTACAGCAGCTTCCTTGTTGTCAGAACCTTGCATGCTCGTGCCAACCAGCAATTGAATGCCAGTTTCGTTCAGTAGCTGAGAACTAAACAGCTCTGCACCCGCCTGAAGAGGAATCACGTACACACCACGCTCTGTGAACATACGCTTCAGCGCTGCGTTGACCATGCCACCGTCCCACGGTCCCCAGTTGAAGCTCATTACTTTCGCTTGAGGGTTACGCGCTGACAATTGCAGAGCCGCTTTGTTTAGGATCTCGTTAGACATCGAGTAATCGCTTTGGCCTGTGTTTCCGTAGAAACCCGCCGCCGAAGAGAACATCGCAATCAGTTTTAGCTTGCTGCTATCAATACCACCAAGAACCGCTTCTAGTCCGCCCACTTTCGTGCCGTAAACCATGTTCAGTTCATCAAGTGTTTTATCTTGAATGTGCTTGTCAGCCAGTACGCCTGCACCGTGGATAAGACCTGTGATGCCTTCGAAGTTTGCCAGCGTTTTCGCTACTGACTCATGGTTCGACACATCTAAGCTTAGGTATTCAGCGCTCGCGCCAATCTCGTTGAAAGCGGTAAGTGCTGCGTTGATTTCAAGGCTACTCAATACAGGTTTTAGCAAGGCATCAACTTTCTTCGGCGTTGGTTTGTCACCTGTTGCTTGTAGGTGAGCGATAGCCGCTGGTTTTAGCTCTTTCTCTTGCTTGCCTTGTGCCCACTGAGGTAGCTCTTGTGATGTAATGTGTTTGCTACGACCTGCAAGAATGAAGTGAGACTTACATTGCTTAGCAAGTGTTAGCGCACATTCAAACGTCACACCTTTAGCTCCACCCGTCACCAGAACTTTGTCGCTCTTGGTGAGCTGAGCGCCTGTGTTTTTGGTTTGTGCAGCACCTGGTGTTGTCGCAATCAGTGTTGCACGACCAGATTCACCGTTTTCCGCATGGCTAAGGCCGATTTCAACCGTGTTGGTATCGATATCGAACAGTTCGCCTGTGATTGCTTCAGCAAGATGACGAGCATCAAAAGAAGCGTCAGCATCCAATGCGCGGCAGAACACGTTTGACCATTCATGGCTCAGTGTCTTAGTTAGACCAGACAACGCGGCTTGGTTAAGTTCTGCATTTGCTAGTTGCTTAGTATCTAGGTAACCAAAGCCACCATCGATACGGCTTAGCGTGAAGAACACGCTGCGACCAGAAACAGCATTCAGTTGGCCATTTAGGTGCTTCGCGAACAAGAACGCTGTGGTTAGCGAAGCTCTTGAGTCTGCATTCAAGTTAACCGCTTGCTCGTTGCTTTGTTTTGCATCAACGATAGCTTGTAGGTGAATGAAGCCAGCAATCACTTTGTTCGACGTTTTAAGGTCTGCTTCGATGTCGTTAATAACCGCAGTCACACCAGCATCATCGACGCTGTTGAGTGTGTAGCTTGCGATTTCACTGTTTAAAGGTGACGCGGCAGAAAGGGCACTACGCACTACGGCAACTTGAATGCCGTTAGCGGTCAACTTTTCTGCTAGAACACCGGCGTTGTGACCATCATCTGTGATCACGACACAAGCGTCTTTTGAGAAACAATCGACGAGTTTATCTGCCGCTGGTAGCTTTTTTAGCGCTACCTCATTGTGTGGAGGAAGTTCCGCTGTCGCTGTTTCTGCGATAGGCGTTACTGATTCAGCTTTAGCAGTCGCTACAGGTGCAGCAACGGATAGCTTGCTTTGCATGTAGGTAACGATTTCACCAAGAGTACGACACTCAGCTAAGTCTTCAGGGTTTAGCTCTGGCAGCGTTGGTAGCTGGTCTTGAACCGTACCCAAGATCTCAACGCGTTTAATCGAATCGATACCAAGGTCAGCTTCCATGTCCATCGCTAGGTCGAGCATTTCTGCTGGGTAGCCTGTTTTGCCGGCAACCACTTCCATCATAGTTGATTGAACGTGAGCAGGGTTTAGGTCGTTGCTCGTGCTTTCTACAGTTGCTGCAGCGACTTCTGGAGCCGGTGTTGCGTTAGGATCTTCATTAGCGCCTAGCTTGCTGTTCATGCTTTTAGTATTCATGTAAGCAACGATTTCACCCAGAGTACGACACTCAGCTAGGTCTTCAGGGTTTAGCTCTGGCAAGGTTGGTAGTTGGTCTTGAACCGTACCAAGGATCTCAACACGTTTGATTGAGTCGATGCCAAGGTCAGCTTCCATGTCCATTGCTAGGTCTAGCATTTCAGTCGGGTAGCCCGTCTTCTCAGCGACCACTTCTAACATCGTCTTCTGAACAACAGCTGCATCTAGTCCATTGTTAGCTGCTGCTGGAGCAACTACTTCCGTTTGTGCTGCAACTGGTGCAGAAGCCGGAAGTTTACTGTTCATGTAGTTAACGATTTCGCCAAGAGTGCGACACTCAGCTAAGTCTTCAGGGTTCAGCTCTGGAAGAGTAGGCAGTTCATCTTGAACCGTACCAAGAATCTCAACACGCTTGATTGAGTCGATACCAAGGTCTGCTTCCATATCCATTTCTAGATCAAGCATTTCCGTTGGGTAGCCTGTCTTCTCAGCAACCACTTCTAGCATGGTTTGTTGAACGACTTTCGCATCAAGACCGTTAGCGGCTTGAACAGGAGCAGTTGCGCTTGGTTGTGCTGCCACAGGCGCTGATGCTGGCATCTTGCTGTTCATGCTTTTACTGTTCATGTAGCCGACGATTTCGCCAAGAGTACGACACTCAGCTAAATCTTCAGGGTTCAGCTCAGGTAGGTTTGGCATTTCGTCTTGAACGGTACCAAGGATCTCTACGCGCTTGATTGAGTCGATACCAAGGTCTGCTTCCATGTCCATTTCTAGATCAAGCATTTCCGTTGGGTAACCCGTTTTCTCAGCGACCACTTCTAGCATCACTTTTTCAGCATCGGCTGATTGTACTGCTACTGGTGCAGCCACAGGAGCTGGTTGTGCTTTAACTGGCACAGGCTGAGCTGCAACAGGCGCTGCCGCTTGAGCCGCTACTTGTGGTGCAGGCGCTGCTTTCTGTACTGGCGTAACTTGAACAGACTGGGCTTGAACTGGCGCGGCTTGTACAGTAGTCGCTTGTACTTGAGCTACAGGCTGTTGAACGATAGCTGTTGGTGTAGCTTGAATTACTGGCTGAGCATTTACTGGCGCAACGAAGGTTGGTTGTGTCGTTTGTACTGAACCTTGCGTCAGCATATTAAGTGCTGAGTTGTTGCTGTGTGCTTGCATCTCTAGGTAATGAGCGTGAGCTTTTAGCGTTTCAGCTTGGTGCTGGTGGAACATTTCCATAGAACGTTGCAGGTTCTCTGGAATTGTTACGCCTGCTGTTGCCATTTTCGCTTGCTCAGACATTAGGGTATTGAACGTGTCACCGTATTGTTGAGGAATCGCAAGGAACTGCTGATGTACTTCTGCTGCTTGTTGTTGAGCATTGAAGAACGATTGCAGTGAAGACTCATCAACCGTTACTTGAGCTGCTGGCTTAATAGTCGCTGGTGCAGGTTGCGCCATTTGAGGCTGCTGAGCTGCTGTTGCTACTTGCACACTTGGTGCTGGAGCAACTGACGGTTGTACATTTGAAGCTTGAGGAGCAGCCACAGGTACTTCAACGATTTCTGTTTTAATCACTTCTTTTTCCACGATTTTCTCGACTTCAACTTTCACTTCAACAATCTCAGTCTTTTCGGTGACGTTGCCCGAAGCCAATGATTGATCCATTTTCTTACGAGTAGCAGGGCTGATGTAGTTGGTTGCATTCAGCTTGATGTTCATTGGTGATGCCTTCGCAGGTTCAGCAATGTCAGCTTGGTAAGGGTCAATGTTGTCTAATGAAACACCAGCCACGCACAGTTGAACCGCAGCTAAGCGAAGCTGTTGGTCACTGTCGCCTTTAGGGCTTGGGTTGATGCTGATTGCGTAAAGCTCTTCGTTCTTATCAGCCAATGTTTTCTCAACCAGCTTTTGAAGAATGTTTTTAGGACCGAACTCAACGAATACGCGCGCGCCGGCTTCATACATCGCTTCAATTTGCTCGCTGAAACGAACCGATTGCAGCATGTGCTGTTTGAATGCTTTCTTGATCGCTTTAGCGTCTTTGCTGTGCAGTTTGCCCGTTGCGTTTGAGTAAAGCGGCAGCGTTGGAGCGCTAAATGAAGCTTTATCAATTGCAGCTGCAAATGGCTTTTGAGCATGAGCAACAAGCGGGGTGTGGAAAGCACCAGATACTGGCAGAGCAATTGCTTTGAAGCCTTGCTCAGTTAGCGCTTGGGCTGCCTGCTGAACGGTTGCTGTTGGACCAGCAATAACCAATTGAGTCGGAGCGTTGTAGTTGGCAATGCTCACGCCTTCGAATTGGCTGATGCAGCTTTCAACGGCTGGAAGTTTGTCTGCGTCTAGAATGACCGCAAACATAGTACCGCTGTCGCCTTGTTCAGGTGTCGCCGCCATCGCATCGCCACGAGCGAAAGCTAGTTGGTAGTAATCGTCTTGCGAGATAACACCCGAAGCACATAGTGCGCTTAGTTCACCAAAGCTGTGGCCTGCAACCATGTCTGCTTTGAAGCCAGCTTGAGTCATGATGTCGAACTGACCCATAGACACAGTACCAATTGCACTTTGCGCATTGGCCGTGTTGGTTAACACCGCTTCTTGAGCTTTGGTTGCTTCTGGTGTGAAGGTTGGAATGGGGAATAGAATTTGGGACAGAGCCGTCTTCTTGTGCTGACCAAATACTTGGTCCGCTTGAGCAAGCTGTTGGCGCATCTCTGGGTAATGACAAGCAAGCTCGCGACCCATGTTGAGATATTGCGAACCTTGACCTGCAAATAGCGCTGCTACTTTACTAGTGCCGTTTTCAGCAATCAGTGCTGACTCACGGTAGCTAGTACCGTTTGGCATCTGCCAATGTGCTTTGGTTTGGCTCTCAAGCATAGGAATCGCTTGAGTCAGTTGCGCTTGAAGGTCTGCTTGGTCAGTTACAACTAAACCAAGACGAGCATGCTTAGCGTCAACTTCGCGTAGAGCGTGTTGCTCAGCAAGCGCTTCCAGTTTGAACGCTGCATCTGCAGTTTGAGTTGAAACCTGTTTAAGTTCATTGATCAGTGCTTGACGAGATTCTGCGCTGAATAACAGAGTTTGCGGCACTTGGCGTTGACGGTATTTGTCACCGCGAGTGTGCTCTGGTGTGTACTCTTCCAATACCACGTGGAAGTTAGTGCCACCAAAACCGAATGAGCTGATACCTGCACGGCGTGGTGTGCCGTCGACACGTTTCATCCAAGGGCGCGTTTGTGTGTTTAGGTAGAACGGCGAGTTTTCGATATCCAGTTTAGGATTCGGAGCCGATACGTTAATCGTTGGCGGCAGTACTTTGTGGTGCAGTGCTAAGGCAGCTTTGATTAAACCTGCAGTACCCGCGGTTGATTTGGTGTGGCCAATCTGAGATTTCACAGAGCCTAACGCAATGTGTTGCTTCTCTTCATTGTTCTCACTGAATACCGAGTTCAAGCCACCAAATTCAGCCACATCACCTGCCGCTGTACCTGTGCCGTGCGCTTCCAAAAGGCCAAGCGTGTGCGGTGCGAAACCAGCATCATCGTAAGCACGTTTCAGTGCTTTTGCTTGTCCTTCAGGGCGAGGCGCGTAAATACTCTTGAACTTACCATCCGAAGAAGAACCGACACCTTTAATCACAGAGTAGATTCTGTCGCCGTCGCGCTCTGCATCTTCAAGGCGCTTAAGAGCAACCATGCCGATGCCTTCACCAATCATCATGCCTTTTGAATCGATGTCGAAAGGTTGAATGGTTTCGTTTGTAGTGAATGCTGGGGTTTTAGAGAAGCTCATGTACATGGTTGGTGAGTTATCAGTACACACACCACCAGTGATCATCATTTCACTGCGGCCTTCAACCAGCTCGCTCAGTGCCATGCGCATTGCGGCTAGAGAACCTGCACACGCAGCATCTACTACACAGTTGATGCCACCAAGGTCAAAGCGGTTAGCAATACGACCTGAAATTACGTTACCCAATGAACCAGGGAATGAGTTCTCTTCCCAGTGGATGTATTGGTCTTGGAATTTTTTGATCAGCATTTCGCTGTCTTCGTCGTTGATGCCACTGCTCTTGAAGACTTTTTTCAAAACAGGGTATTGAAGACGAGCATTCAAGCTTTGAGCGATCTTCTGACCACCGCCTACACCGAGTGTAATACCGATCTTATCGCGATCGTAACCTTCAGGAAGTTTCGCATCTTCAAGTACTTCTTTTGCCACGATCAGAGATAGCAGCTGTGACGTATCAGTCAGTTCTAGGATATTTGGCGGAAGGCCGAATTCCATAGGGTTGAAGTCAACTTCTGGGATGAAGCCACCGCGCTTACAGTAAGATTTGTCTGGCGTAGTACGATCTGAATCGTAGTAATCTTCTGGGCGCCAGTGTGTATCAGGCACTTCGGTAATTGCATCGATCTTTTCGCTGATCAAATCCCAGAATTTGTTTAGGTAGCGAGAGTTCGCAAACATGCTTGCCATACCAACGATAGCAATAGGCATGTCTTTAAGACGTTTATTAAGTCGAGTGTCGTCGACTGATTCCGGTGTATTTTTTTCGGGTTGGCTCATTATGAGTCTCCACTTGAAATCACTGAGGGCGATGTCGTGTTTTGAGGCTGCGCTTTTAATTGAATCGAAAATAAATCTGAAACAGATTTGGGCAAACGCAGCTGAAGAGTAAGGCTGCCGAAAGTTGGCCACCTGACTGAAATAGGGGGTGCGAAGTTCATTGACTTGCAGACGTTGAGAACGTGTTTCATGCGTGAAGGGGGTATTCGAATGTGAGGTTAATGTCCATTTAAATCCTGTCCAAAGTACTGCTTTATGCAAAGCAGGTATCCGCAATAAAAACGTGTGAATTTGTTTAATGGTTGAGCAGGCTACCCGAGGTGAGTGGCCGATACAATGCTCCCAGAGGCCACTATGATCTGTTCAGACCAGATGATTTTACTGAACTTTTGTTTTTCGTATTTTTAGTGCAATTAACTTATTGATAATTAATGGATATGAGTAGTTTTTTAGTGTTTATGCTCTATTTTTTGACTTGGTGAGATCTATGTCAGATTTTTGTAAGTAACATTTAATAGATGCCTGTTCCGTAAGGCTAAGTGTGATCTGTGTTTTAATTTGTCATTATTTGAAAAATTAGTTTTAAGTCCGCATATGAAGGGTGTTTCCTGCCCAAATTCTCTATGTTTCTCTCAAAATATAGGTGAGTTAAATTTGTTCGTTTTGATGTTTTATTGATGGCTTTATGAATAGTGATTTTTAAGAAGTGAGTGCTCAAAAGATGGAAACACCAGTCGTTGATTTGTGGCTTTGTTCTCTAAGCAATTTGGATGAAGGTACTGATCATGTGTCGTGCCTTAAACAGAAACTGACCGACGATGAAGTCGCTAAGGTTGAGCGTTATCGAATGCCTTCATCTCAGATCCAAGCGCTCTATGTTCGTAACTACTTACGAGAGGTTCTGTCGATCTACTCTGATTTGACGGCTGAAGAGTGGCGATTTGAGTATGGTGAAAAAGGCAAACCAAGCTTGATTGCAGAGCAGCAACACAAAACCGGACTGAATTTCAATATTAGCCACAGTCAAGATCATTTACTGATTGCTGTCTGCCGAACGAAAGGGCAACCACTACAGCTTGGGGTGGATATAGAACATGCAAGAAGCTCGACCAACATCGCGGCGATCATGAAGCATTACTTTTCGGCATTTGAGATTAACGATTTACTCGAGCTGGATGAGGTATCTCAAAGAGAACGTTTTTTTGATTTGTGGGCACTGAAAGAGTCGTACATCAAAGCGACAGGTAAGGGGTTGGCCACATCATTGAAAAGTTTTTCGTTCGATTTTTCCAATCTAACTCAACAAACGCTGCCAGTTCATTCGTCGGGTTTACGACCAGAGTTACATGGAGAAATCATTGTCCATAACGGTGTAGGGTTGGATGCTGCTGAAAATGACAATACTTCAACAGATTGGCAATGCAGTTTAGGAAGGCTGGATAACCAGTTTCGATTTGCCGTGACGCTTGGTGGTGCAACGCTTCCTATGCAATTAGAGATTAAGTGCTTCCCCAAATCGAAGCTACTTGGCTGAGTTTACGTTCGTTACACTAGAACCTTTAGCTTCTAATCTTGAACACGGCTCGCTCTCAGCCACTCGTAATATTGGCTAACTCGTTTCGCCAAGCATCGCTTTTAATACTTCTGCGGGTACAGGCTGAAGTTGTTTGTCTTTATCTAGGCAAACCATCTCGATATCACCAATCACGGCAGGTTTGGTTGCATCTTTACGCCAAACCTCTTGTCGCCATAAGGTTTTGTATTTTCCATCGAGTTCAAAAGAGGTTCGGATGTCGCAGATCTCAGCGAACTCAACCCCATCTTGAAAAGTCATGTTGGCTTTATAGACTGCAAAACCTAGTCCGTGCTCATTCCACAACTCCGCCAGTTTATCGCTGCCCAAGACATGTTCGCGCGCACGCTCGAAGTATTTAAGAAAGTTAGGGTGATAAACCACACCAGAGTGATCGGTATCTTCATAGTAAATTTGTACTGGGTGATGGTAGATCTGACTCATTGGTATCAACTCTTGGTAAGTAGTGGATCAGTAAATCTGGCTAAGTTGTGCAGCACTCTACAGGATAGGTCGAAATTACTTCAAGGCATCATCGGTAATGTGGCTTTTGGTCAGACCTCATTCATTACTATTACATTGGTCAGCTTCCACCCATTTACAAATATTCTATGTGTCATTTTCCACCCATTAATTTTTGTAGCGAGTTAGCGGCAACTGCAGGCAGATCTGATGAAGCCTTGCGGTTAAAGGCTTGTTAATGGATTGTGTCAATGTGGCGCGCTAATTGCCTTAGTGAAAGCACGCAGTTCCCATTGAAGGGCTGCTTTGTTTACTAAGGAGAATAATAATGTTTAAGCCTCTTACCCTGCTGTCTGTATCTGCTCTGGCGCTCACAAGTTTTAATGCTGCTGCAAACTGTGACCCTGGTGAAATCGTGATTAAATTCAGTCATGTAACCAATACCGATAAGCACCCGAAAGGCATCGCCGCTTCTTTACTGGAAGAGCGAGTAAACACAGAAATGAATGGAAAAGCTTGTATGCAAGTTTTCCCTAACTCAACACTTTACGATGATAATAAGGTACTGGAAGCCCTGTTAAATGGTGATGTTCAAATGGCGGCGCCATCGCTGTCAAAATTTGAGAAGTTCACTAAGAAATACCGCATTTTTGACCTTCCTTTCCTATTTGAAGACGTAGAAGCCGTTGACCGTTTCCAAAACTCAGAATCTGGTGAAAAGCTGAAGAACGCGATGAAGCGTCGTGGCCTGCAAGGTCTTGCGTTTTGGCACAATGGCATGAAACAGATGTCGGCGAACAAACCTCTTATCAGCCCTGAAGATGCAAAAGGTTTGAAATTCCGTGTTCAAGCATCGGATGTATTGGTGGCTCAGTTTGAACAACTGGGTGCTAACCCACAGAAGATGTCTTTCAAAGAAGTATACGGTGGCCTACAAACTAAGGTTATCGATGGCCAAGAGAACACATGGTCAAACATCTACGGTAAGAAGTTCTTTGAAGTACAAGACGGCGTGACAGAAACTAACCACGGTATCCTTGATTACCTGGTAGTAACGTCGAACGACTTCTGGAAAGACCTACCTGAAGATGTACGTACGCAACTTGGCACAATCGTTCAAGAAGTGTCTGAGACTCGTAACGCAGAATCTTCAAAAGTTAACCTAGCGAACAAAAATAACATCATCGAAGCGGGTGGTGAGGTTCGTACGCTTACGCCTGAACAGCGTGAAGCATGGGTAGCTGCACTTCAACCAGTATGGAAGAAGTTTGAAAAAGACATCGGTTCAGACCTTATCGATGCAGCGTTAGCTTCAAACCAATAACACCGCTAAGGGAGTGGCGAGTATTCGTCACTCCTTATTAAAACAATTATAAGCGGAGTCAATTATGGAAAAGCCTCAAATGGAACAACCAAATTCTAGCGAATCAGCACTGGAAACCTCTCTTTTTTCCAAAGTCGGAAGAGTTACGGATGTGATTGAAGAGTCACTAATCGCATTTTTCCTTGGCGCAATGACGCTACTTACTTTTGCCAACGTGGTATTTCGATACGCATTCAATGACAACATCTTATGGGCACTGGAACTGACCGTGTTCATGTTTGCTTGGATGGTGTTAGTGGGCGCATCTTATGGCGTTAAAAAACACTTCCACATTGGTGTTGATGTGATCATCAACCTTGCCCCAGAAAAGCTACGCAAAGTGTATGCGCTCATCGCCGTGACAAGCTGCCTAGCATTTTCAATCTTACTTCTTATCGGTTCTTGGAATTATTGGTACCCATTCGCGACCGATCGCGCATGGTACGAGACCGACGATATTCCAATGCCAGAGATGCTTCAGTTTCTTGCTGACTGGCTGAATGAAGGCGAGCGATACGAGAAACTGCCACGTTTTATTCCTTATATGGCGCTGCCGATTGGTATGGCAATGCTAACGTTCCGTTTTGCTCAAGTTGCTTACCAAGTCGTCACAGGCAAGCTTGACCGCATGATTGCAGGACACGAAGCCGAAGAAGAGCTGGATGCGTTGAAAGCAGACGTGCTAGCGGGCCCTGACGAAGATGCAACAGCGGTATTGAATTCGACTCCGCAGAACAAAGCGAATGAGTCGAGTACAAAATCTAATGGTAAGGAAGACTAATCATGGCAATGTTATTTCTATTTTTAATGGTAATTGCTTTCATGTTGGTCGGTGTACCAATTGCAATTTCCCTCGGTTTATCGAGCGTAATATTCTTATTGATGCACTCAGATGCGTCATTAGCTTCAGTCGCACAAACGCTGTTTAATGCATTTGCAGGCCACTACACACTCTTAGCGATTCCTTTCTTTATCTTGGCCTCTAGCTTTATGTCTACTGGTGGCGTGGCGAAACGTATTATCCGTTTTGCTATCGCGATGGTGGGTTGGTTCCGCGGCGGCTTGGCGATGGCGTCGGTTGTGGCATGTATGATGTTCGCAGCCCTTTCTGGTTCATCTCCTGCAACGGTAGTGGCGATCGGTAGTATCGTTATCGCAGGTATGATCAAAAACGGCTACTCAAAAGAGTTCGCGGCAGGGGTTATCTGTAACGCAGGTACGTTGGGGATCTTGATTCCACCGTCCATCGTGATGGTGGTATACGCGGCGGCGACCGATGTATCGGTAGGTCGTATGTTCTTAGGTGGCGTTATTCCTGGTTTGCTGGCGGGTGTGATGTTGATGATTGCTATCTACATCGCAGCACGTATTAAGAAGATTCCGGCACAGCCATTTGTGGGCTGGGGCGAGATGTTCGCAGCTGCGAAAGATGCGAGCTGGGGCTTGCTGCTGATTGTCATCATTCTAGGTGGTATCTACGGCGGCATCTTTACTCCGACAGAAGCGGCGGCAGTGGCTGCGGTGTATGCCTTCTTCATTGCCAACTTTATCTATAAAGATATGGGGCCTTTCGCTGACAAGAACAATACAAAGCCTGCTTTGGTTAAGGTGTTCCAAACGTTTTTCCATAAAGACACCAAAGACACACTTTACGATGCAGGCAAGCTGACGATCATGCTGCTGTTTATCATTGCCAATGCTCTGATTCTTAAGCATGTACTGACCGAAGAACGCATTCCTCAAATGATCACTGAGTCTATGCTATCTGCGGGCTTGGGTCCGATCACCTTTTTGATTGTAGTAAACGTTTTACTCTTGATTGGTGGGCAGTTCATGGAGCCATCAGGCTTGCTGATCATCGTTGCTCCTTTGGTATTCCCAATTGCAATTGCGCTCGGTATCGACCCAATTCACCTAGGTATCATGATGGTGGTGAACATGGAGATAGGGATGATAACGCCGCCTGTGGGGCTCAATTTGTTTGTGACCGCAGGTGTCGCGAAGATGTCGATGATGAACGTGGTAAAAGCCGCATTGCCGTGGGTTGGGGTGATGTTCTTATTCCTGATTATCGTCACTTACGTACCTTGGGTATCAACATGGTTACCAACCACCTTGATGGGACCAGAGATCATAACCAAGTAGCTATTTGAGTCATTCACTGACATGGAATTTAATCCATAAAAAATGAGGAGGTCGCTAGACCTCCTCATCTATATTTCTGCCACGATTTGAATGAGGCTTTATCTGCTCATACAAAGCGCGTTTTGCCTCTAATTCTGGCGTGTGTAGATCGACATGATTGTCAGCATAAAAAATACCATCTATCTCGAAAGTATCGGTAATCGATGGCACTTTTGTTTTCTCACCCATAACCACTTCCTTATTATATTTATTGCATAACATCCTGTTGTCGAAATAAGTATAGGTGATCTTGCTCCCAAATCTAATTTAGTTTGGTTCTACCTTATAAGATTCTTTCGTTAGCTGGTGCTTTTGCATCTTATCGTAGAGGGTTTTCCTCGGTAATTGCAGCCTCTCCATGGTCTCTTTTATACTGCCATTGCATTCAATAAGTGCCTGCTTCAACGTGTTTTTTTCAAAGTCAGATACCAATTCTGCCAAAGACAGTTCTTGAGTAGTTTCAGTGGCGCTGTCTGATAAGTGAGAAAGCTTACCTAAAAGTACAAAACGCTCTGCAGTATTACGTAATTCTCGAACATTTCCCGGCCAATCATGAGCCAAAAGTGCGTGCAGCTCCTTTTGTGGAAGGGCAGGGGCAGTCTTGCCATAACGCGCCGCAGCGACCAGTAAGAAGTGGTGGAAGAGTGCTGGGATATCTTCTTGTCGGCTTCTTAACGGCGGTAAATCTAAGGTCACAACATTGAGTCGATAATAGAGATCTTGGCGGAAAGAGCCTTCTTCAGCGGCTTTCTTTAGGTCGACTTTGGTTGCTGCTATCACTCGAATATCTAGTGGCACTAAACCGTTTGAACCAACTCGCTCAATAACGCGTTCTTGTAAGACGCGTAATAGGCGAATTTGTGCCTGCATCGGCATGGATTCAACTTCATCTAAGAATAGAGTTCCGCCTTGAGCAAACTCGAATTTACCCACTCGCTTGCTTTCTGCGCCCGTGAATGCCCCTTTTTCATGGCCATACAGTTCACTCTCAATCAGGTTTTCAGGAACAGCACCACAGTTGACCGCGACAAAGTTTTGCTCTCGACGGCTGCTTTGTTCATGCAGAGAACGTGCTACTAACTCTTTACCTGTACCTGTCTCGCCAAACAATAATATATCGGCATTGGTGTCGGCAATATGGGTGATGATGGAGCGCAGCTCAGTCATGGATTGCGTATCACCAATGATTCTAGGGCCGAGCGCTTGGCTGGCTTTGAGTGAACGTTTTAACTCAAGGTTCTCTAGTGTGAGCTGACGTTTTTCTATCGCTCGCTTAGTGGTTTCGATTAGGCGTTCATTAGCGAAAGGTTTTTCAATGAAGTCATAGGCGCCGTATTGGATGGCTTGAACGGCCATTGAAATATCGCCGTGACCAGTAATCATGATCACGGGGATCTCTTTGTCTTTGTGCATCACGGTGTTGAGCAGATCATGCCCGGATAGACCTGGTAGACAGATATCAGTGATGATCACGTGAGGTAAGCCGTTTTCTTGAATCGCGAGCAGAGCAGACTCCGCATCGGGAAAGAATTCGGCATCAATGTCGGCGAGCTCGAAGCTCTGTTCAATCGCCATTCTTAGATCGGATTCATCATCAATGAAATAGACGTGACACATAGTGATTCCTTTACTTCTTTGTATTCTGGTTATTGCTGAGTTTTTGTTTGCTGTTCATGTCCAACAAGGGGCAACTCTATGCTGATTCGAGCACCGCCTTGAGGGCTACTACCGGTAACGAGCTTGCCATTTATTCCGTTGATTATTTGTTGAGAAATCGATAGCCCAAGTCCAAGTCCGTTTTTCTTGGTGGTATGGAAGGGTTCAAAAAAGTTTCCGCTAGAAGGGGAGGTGAAGCCGGGGCCGTTATCATCGACATGAATTAGCAAGGTATTGGCTTGTTGATGGTCGGACTCTCTAATCTCTAACAGAATAGCTAATTGTTTGTCATCTTGTTGTTCCACCGCCTGAATCGCGTTGGTCAGCAGGTTAATGATCACCTGTTCCAGTTGAATGGCGTTGGCGAGCACGCAAGCATCAAAGGTCTCAGGGAGTTCGTTGACCTTAACTCGCTCGCTCTTGAGTTGTGGCTTCATCAGCTCTTTCGATGAATGTAAAACTGGGAGTATTTGTAAGGTATGTAGCTCTTCCGCAGTAGATTTTTTGGCGAACGAGCGAAGCTGGTGGCTGATTTTCGCCATACGATCAGTGAGTGCCGAGATTCGCGATAGATTGTCATCGACACGATCGGTTTTTTCTTTGGCAAGAAACAATCGGCCGTTGTCGGCATAACTGCGAATCGCGGCAAGCGGGTTATTCAGTTCGTGACTGATGCTCGCTGACATCTGCCCTAGCACTGCTAGTTTGGCGGCTTGGATGAGCTCGTCTTGGGTTTGCCTCAGAACATGCTCGGTTTCGATACGGTGTTTGATCTCAACATGTAACTCCGATGTACGTTCAAGCACTTGAAATTCGAGTTTTTGCTTGGCTTCGGATTGCAGCCTGTCTATCTGTGCTCGTCTTTGTTGTCTATGGTGGTTGAGCTGCATTGTTAGATAAATAATCGCAAAGATTAGGCTCAAAACCACAAGGTAAGCAACCAAGTCCCACCAAACTAAGTGGGTTGGAGAAAATACCCGTATGGTGAGTCTTGGTTCGGCTAGGAAACGCGAAGAACTAAAGAACTGCTCTTGGACGAGTTTGTGTGGCGACTCAATACGACTGGTGGCACTGTCTAAATCGCCGGAGAAGTGCAGGCTTTCTATTTTTGTATCGAGATACTGCCTGCTTTCTTGAATTCGAGTGTGTTGTACTTCGCTTAGCGGCTGAAGGCTTTTGAACAGCCACTCAGGGTTACTCGACATAAATACAATTTGATCTTTATCGTCAGCAACAAAAAAACTCTGTTTGCCTTTCCAACTTGCTTCAATCAGCGATAAATCCATCTTTACGACAATGACGCCAATAATCTCGGCGGCATAGGAGACGGGGTAAGAATAATAATAGCCTCGCTTTCCAGAGGTTGAACCTAGCGCAAAATATTGATTTTCATTGCCAATAATCGCTTCTTGAAAGTAGGGGCGGAAAGCAAAGTTACGACGAATAAAAGAACGCGGTTGATTCCAGTTACTGGCTGCAATGGTGGTGCCGATACTGTCTAGTAGGTAGGTGTCGGATGCTTGAATCACCGAGTTTACGTGCTCTAGATAACGATTAGTGAGTTCGATTTGCGCAGAGTTACTTGGAGAGTGCAGGGCATCGACCAGCTCTTTGTCTTTTGAAAGCAGCTCGGGAATGTGCGCGAACTTATCCAATTGGCTTGAAATATGAACAGAAAAGCGGTCCAGCTTAGATTGATGATCATTTAACAAACTTTTATGGCTCGTGCTCCACACCCAATGACCGCCAAACACCATCAGTAAACTGTATGTGACCATTAACAGTATTGGGATTTTAAAAGCTTGAAACATGAAGGCTCTCCGCTGATTTCTTTGGTAAACAATCAAGCCTGTCTTCTCTCGTTTATGGTAGCAAATAGCGGTAGTTTTTGCTGAAAGCAGAGAGTGAACAGATGGATGTAGGTTAAGGGTTTGTAACGGGGATTGTTGAAAAAGTTATCGACTCTGAGGGGTAAAACAAGAGCAAGATCTCTTTTTAAGGTTTTTAGCAAAAAAAGCCCTCGATTCCCTTGAAAAAGTCGCTATTGTCCCCATTTCTGTTGTGCTAAGTGATGATTTGATCGTTTTTGTATCACTTAGTTGGACGAATTTAGAGCATTCATCATCATGCAGAGGTGAACGGCTCGACAGAGATTAAACAGATCGCTAGAATGTCGCGTCTAAAATTTCTGTCCTGAGGCTAATCGGAGATACCTTTCTTGTTTCTGAAAACAAGCTTTATTGCGTTTTAATCGACGTGTGAAGAACGAAGATATCGCTGATTAGTCTGGTGTTTGGTTGAATAATCAATTCAGGCATCAATGCTCGATTTTAAATTAGGTGTTCGGATAGAGCACTACACAAGGATGCAGCCAACAACGTCTGCTTTTGAATTAAAGCTAAGTTACGGCTCATATGCTCAGATTACTGAGCCAGTTTTGAGGTTTATATAATGCAAGTTACTGTTGAAACGCTAGAAGGCCTAGAGCGCCGTCTTAATATTACTGTTCCTGCTGCTAACATCGAAGATGCAGTTACAGCTGAACTACGCAACATCGCGAAAAACCGTCGTTTCGATGGTTTCCGTAAAGGCAAAGTGCCAATGAAGATGGTTGCTAAAATGTACGGCAAAGCAGTACGTCAAGACGTGATGGGCGAAGTAATGCAACGTCACTTCATCGAAGCGATCGTTAAAGAGAAAATCAACCCAGCTGGCGCACCTACTTTCGCACCAGTTGAAAACAACGAAGGCGCTGACCTAGTATTCAACGCAACTTTTGAAGTTTACCCAGAAGTTGAGCTGAAAGGTCTAGAAAACATCACTGTTGAGAAACCAGCAGTAGAAGTTAAAGAAGCTGACGTTGAAGAGATGATCGAAACTCTACGTAAGCAACAAGCAACTTGGACTGAAGTTGAAGCTGCTGCTGACGCTGGTTCTCGTGCAACTATCGACTTCGTTGGTTCTATCGACGGTGAAGAGTTTGAAGGCGGCAAAGCTGAGAACTTCCCACTAGAGATGGGCGCTGGTCGCATGATCCCTGGTTTTGAAGACGGTATCGTTGGTAAAACAGCAGGTATGGAATTCGAAATCGACGTAAACTTCCCAGAAGATTACCACGCTGAAAACCTAAAAGGTAAAGCAGCTAAGTTTGCAATCAAAGTAAACAAAGTTGAAGCTCGTGAACTTCCAGAACTAAACGAAGAATTCGTTGCTAAGTTCGGCGCAACTGACGGCGTTGAAGGTCTTAAAGCTGAAGTTCGTAAGAACATGGAGCGTGAGCTTAAGCAAGCTGTTAAGAACCGCATCAAAGAGCAAGCTATCGACGGTCTAGTTAACGAAAACAACATCGACGTACCTTCTGCTCTAATCGATCAAGAGATCGGTGTTCTACGTCAACAAGCTGCTCAACGTTTCGGTGGCAACACTGAAGCTGCTGATCAACTTCCACGTGAGCTGTTCGAAGAGCAAGCTAAACGTCGCGTAGTTGTAGGTCTTCTACTTGGTGAAGTAATCAAGACTGAAGAGCTAAAAGCTGACGACGAGAAAGTTAAAGCTATCATCGAAGAGATGGCTACAGCATACGAAGATCCAACAGAAGTTATTGCTTACTACGAGCAAAACGAGCAAATGATGAACAACATGCGCAACGTTGCTCTAGAAGAGCAAGCTATTGATGCAATCATCGCTAAAGCTCAAGTTTCTGATAAAGAAGTTAGCTTCAACGAGCTAATGAATCAGCAACCTGCTTAATATAGTAATATCTGACGTAGAAGGTTGACGTACGGTCAACAATTCTGCTAACAATGGTCCGTATGATTTAATCATTCGGGCCATTTATTTTAGGGACATAAGAATATGAGCTACCAAGAAAAAAATACAATGCCATCGATTATGGACGCACTAGTTCCTATGGTGGTTGAACAGACTTCCCGTGGTGAACGTTCTTACGATATTTATTCTCGTCTATTAAAAGAACGTATCATTTTCTTAACAGGTCAAGTGGAAGACCACATGGCAAATCTTGTCGTGGCTCAACTGCTTTTCTTGGAATCAGAAAACCCAGACAAAGATATCTATCTTTACATCAACTCACCTGGCGGTAGCGTAACAGCAGGCATGTCTATCTACGACACAATGCAGTTCATCAAGCCAAACGTGAGCACAGTATGTATGGGTCAAGCTTGCTCTATGGGTGCATTCTTACTAGCGGGTGGTACTCCTGGTAAGCGTCACGTGCTTCCAAACTCACGTGTAATGATTCACCAGCCACTTGGCGGCTTCCAAGGCCAAGCGTCTGATATTCAAATTCACGCGCAAGAGATCCTAACGATCAAACAAAAGCTAAACAAACTATTGGCAGAGCACACTGGTCAGCCTCTAGAAGTTGTTGAGCGCGATACAGATCGTGATAACTTCATGTCTGCTGATCAAGCAGTAGAATACGGCTTGGTGGATTCAGTTCTTAATCACCGCGGTCAATAATTGCAGGGCAATTGTTTAACGCAAAGTGATTCAAATTGATATACACTCAAGCATAGAGAGTTAAGGCTAAGAGGTTAGCGAATGACAGATAAAAGCAAAGAGGGTGGTAGCGGTAAACTGCTTTACTGCTCTTTCTGTGGCAAAAGCCAACACGAAGTTCGCAAGTTAATCGCAGGTCCTTCTGTTTACATTTGTGATGAATGTGTCGATCTTTGTAACGACATTATTCGTGAAGAAATTAAAGATGTTCTTCCTAAGAAAGAATCGGAATCGCTGCCAACGCCGCGTGAGATTCGTGAGCATCTTGACGACTATGTAATCGGTCAAGAATACGCGAAGAAAGTGCTAGCAGTTGCAGTTTATAACCACTACAAGCGTTTACGTAATGGTGATACGACAGCTGAAGGCGTAGAGCTAGGTAAGAGTAACATTCTTCTTATCGGTCCTACTGGTAGTGGTAAAACACTACTGGCTGAAACATTGGCTCGTTTCCTAGACGTTCCTTTCACAATGGCAGACGCAACAACACTAACCGAAGCGGGTTACGTGGGCGAAGATGTTGAAAACATCATCCAGAAGTTGCTTCAGAAATGTGATTACGACGTAGCGAAAGCGGAACGCGGCATTGTTTACATCGATGAAATCGACAAGATTTCTCGTAAAGCTGAAAACCCATCAATCACGCGTGACGTGTCTGGTGAAGGTGTACAGCAAGCTCTACTAAAACTTGTTGAAGGTACAGTAGCTTCAGTTCCACCTCAAGGTGGTCGTAAGCATCCACAGCAAGAGTTCTTGCAAGTGGACACGTCTAAGATCCTATTTATCTGTGGTGGTGCGTTTGCAGGCCTAGATAAAGTGATTGAGCAACGTGTAGAAACAGGTTCAGGTATCGGCTTCGGCGCAGAAGTGCGTTCGAAAGACGAAACTAAAACTATCGGTGAATTGTTCACTCAAGTAGAACCTGAAGATCTAGTGAAGTATGGTCTAATTCCTGAATTCATTGGTCGTCTACCTGTTACAACAACACTGACAGAGCTTGATGAAGAAGCGCTAATCCAAATCCTTTGTGAGCCAAAGAATGCACTGACAAAACAATACGCTGCATTATTTGAGCTTGAGGATACAGAGCTAGAATTCCGTGAAGACGCTTTACGTGCCATTGCTAAGAAAGCAATGAACCGTAAAACGGGTGCTCGTGGTCTACGCTCTATCTTGGAGGGTGTTCTACTAGAAACTATGTACGAACTGCCATCTTCAACTGATGTAAGCAAGGTTGTGATTGATGAGTCGGTAATTAATGGTGAGTCAGAACCACTATTAATTTACAGCAACTCAGATAACCAAGCAGCTGTTGCAGAGTAGGTCTTTTTTAGACAAGTCACTCAAATTGAAAAAGGAGGTAAGCAATTACCTCCTTTTTTTTATTCTTCCATTGAATCCAGTCGTTTAAGCCCCATATACTGCTTTATAAGTTAAAGCGGAAGAGAGAAATATATGAACTTGGAACGTTCCGAGCGTATCGAAATCCCCGTGCTACCTCTACGTGATGTAGTGGTTTACCCACACATGGTTATTCCATTGTTTGTTGGTCGTGAAAAATCGATTACTTGCCTTGAATCGGCAATGGAAGCTAACAAACAAGTACTACTTGTAGCGCAGAAAGAAGCGGACACTGATGAGCCTTCAATTGACGACCTATTTAAAGTAGGAACTGTCGCTACCATTCTTCAGTTACTAAAGCTCCCTGATGGTACTGTTAAAGTGCTTGTCGAAGGTCAGCAGCGTGCAAAAATTCACCAATTCAAAGAAAGTGAGTTTTTCTTAGCGGACGCAGAATACGTTGTAACCTCAGAACTTGACGAAAAAGAACAAGAAGTGGTTGTTCGCAGCGCGATCAATCAATTCGAAGGCTTTATTAAGCTGAACAAAAAGATTCCACCAGAAGTTCTAACATCTCTGAACGGTATTGATGAGGCAGCTCGCCTTGCTGATACGATTGCTGCACACATGCCACTTAAACTGGTAGACAAGCAGCACGTTCTAGAAATCTTAGATGTGACTGAACGTCTGGAATTCTTGATGGGCCAAATGGAGTCAGAAATTGACATCTTGCAAGTTGAAAAACGCATTCGTGGCCGCGTTAAGAAGCAAATGGAAAAATCTCAGCGTGAGTACTACCTGAATGAGCAAATGAAAGCGATTCAGAAAGAACTTGGCGAGATGGACGACGCTCCTGATGAATTCGAGACTCTGAAGAAGAAGATCGAAGACTCTAAGATGCCTCAAGAAGCTCGTGAAAAAACCGAGCAAGAACTGCAAAAACTGAAAATGATGTCGCCAATGTCTGCTGAAGCAACAGTAGTACGTAGCTACATTGATTGGATGGTGGGCGTTCCTTGGGCTAAGCGTTCAAAAGTGAAAAAGAATCTAGCGAAAGCGGAAGAGATCTTAAACGAAGACCACTACGGCTTAGAGCGTGTTAAAGAACGTATTCTTGAATACTTGGCAGTACAAAACCGTATCAACAAGCTAAAAGGCCCAATCCTTTGTCTTGTTGGTCCTCCTGGTGTAGGTAAAACCTCGCTAGGTCGTTCGATTGCTGCGGCAACGGGTCGTAAGTACACGCGTATGGCACTTGGTGGCGTTCGTGATGAAGCTGAGATTCGTGGTCACCGTCGTACGTACATCGGTTCACTTCCGGGTAAACTGATCCAGAAGATGTCTAAAGTTGGTGTTAAGAACCCACTGTTCCTATTAGATGAGATCGATAAGATGTCTTCTGATATGCGTGGCGACCCATCTTCAGCACTTCTAGAAGTTCTAGATCCAGAACAAAACAACGCATTTAACGATCACTACCTAGAAGTAGATTACGATCTGTCAGATGTTATGTTCGTGGCAACATCGAACTCGATGGACATTCCTGGGCCTCTACTGGACCGTATGGAAGTGATTCGTCTATCTGGTTACACAGAAGATGAGAAGCTGAACATTGCTAAGAGCCATTTACTGGACAAGCAAGTTCAACGCAACGGTCTTAAGCCTCATGAAATTGAGATTGAAGACTCTGCAATCATCGGCATCATTCGTTACTACACGCGTGAAGCGGGTGTACGTAGCCTAGAGCGTGAAATCTCAAAGATCTGTCGTAAAGCAGTGAAGAACATCTTGCTAGACAGCGATCTTAAGTCTGTAACGGTTAACATTGATAACCTGAAAGAGTACTTAGGTGTTCAACGCCACGACTTCGGTAAAGCGGATGAAAGCAACCGTATCGGTCAAGTAACAGGCCTAGCGTGGACTCAAGTGGGTGGTGATCTACTGACTATCGAGACCGAAGCAATGCCGGGCAAAGGTAAGCTAACGCAAACTGGCTCACTTGGCGACGTGATGAAAGAGTCGATTCAAGCGGCAATGACAGTGGTTCGTTCTCGTGCTGAAAAACTGGGTATCAACTCAGATTTCTACGAAAAACGTGACATTCACGTTCACGTACCAGAAGGTGCTACACCGAAAGATGGCCCGAGTGCGGGTATCGCAATGTGTACTGCACTTGTCTCTAGCTTGACGGGTAACCCGGTTAAAGCAGAGGTCGGTATGACAGGTGAAATTACCCTTCGTGGTGAAGTTTTACCTATCGGTGGCTTGAAAGAAAAACTGCTTGCTGCACACCGTGGCGGCATCAAAACTGTACTGATCCCTAAAGACAATGAGCGTGATTTGGAAGAGATTCCAGACAACGTAATCGCTGACTTGAAGGTGATCCCGGTTCAGTGGATTGAAGAAGTACTCAAAGTCGCGCTAGAACGAGATCCGTCAGGGGTCGAGTTTGACGTGAAAAAATAGTGATGCATAGCAAAAATAAGTAAAGAATTACGCTGATAGGCCCGAAAAGGCTTGTCAGCGTTTTTTTTGGACGCTAAGTTATTGAACAAAGCGGCAGCCCTTTTGCAATAAGGCTTGCGGCTAAATTAAAACCAAAATGGAACGTACAGTCATCAGAAGTAGTCACAGATGACACATAGGGGAAAAACAGTGAATAAAACACAACTAGTAGAATCAATCGCAGAAAACGCAGACATCTCTAAAGCTTCAGCTGGCCGCGCTCTAGACGCATTCATCGAAGCAGTTGGCACAACGCTACAATCTGGTGACCAAGTTGCACTTGTTGGCTTTGGTACTTTCAGTGTTCGTACTCGTGCTGCTCGTACAGGTCGTAACCCAAAAACTGGTGAAGAGATCCAAATCGCAGAAGCTAAAGTACCTGGCTTCAAAGCGGGTAAAGCACTTAAAGACGCATGTAACTAATTTTCACTGCTGAAACCTCCATTTAAGAGGGGAAGGCAGTAAAATGCGTTTACTGTTTGAAAAATGATGTTTCATTCTTAAACAGTATGTGTACAAAGCACATTGAACTTATTTAAATTATGCGCATCCTACTGATGCGCATTTCTTTTTCTGATAATATCGCGTGAATAGATTTTTATTTTGAAGCCAATGCTTCATATCCGGAGAGCACTTAAATTATGATGGATCGATTACGCGAAGGCGTGAATAGCATCGCGGTAAAAATTATCCTTGGGTTGATTATCCTGTCATTCGTATTCGCAGGTGTAGGCAGCTACATCACCGGTGGCGGTAACAACGCAGCAGCTAAAGTTGGCAACACAGAAATTGCTCGTGGTGAGTTCGAACAGGCTTACCAAAACGAACGTAATCGTATGCAGTCTCAACTTGGCGATTACTTCGCGCAAATGCTTGCAGACCCTGCTTACGTAGAGTCTTTCCGTAAATCAGTACTTGATCGCATGATCAATGACGTACTGCTTGAGCAGCAAGCTGAGTCTCTAGGCCTACGAATCAGTGATTCTCAAATCCGCACCATGATTCTAGAAATGCCTCAGTTCCAAACGGCGGGTCAATTCGACCAAGAAGTTTACCAATCGGCACTACGTCGTGCAGGTTTCAGCGCAGAGAGCTTCGCTGAATACATGCGTCGTGACCTAATGCGCAACCAGCTTGTGACTGCACTTCAAGGCAGTGAATTCGTTCTTCAGGGCGAAATCGATACTCAGAGCAAGCTTATCGCACAAACTCGTGACATTCGCACAGTGACACTGTCTGTTGCTGACCTTGCAAAAGACATCGAGTTAACTGACGAGCAAATCGAACAGTACTACCAAGAGAACCCAGCAGCTTACACTCGTCCAGAGCAAGCTAAGGTATCTTACATTGAGCTTTCTGCTGAAGCGCTTAAGTCTCAGCTTGAAGTAAGCGATGAAGAAGCACAGAAATACTACCAAGAGCACCTAGACAAGTACTCAACGGAAGAGCAACGTAAAGTTAGCCACATCCTAGTTCAAGGCGATGACGAAGCGAAAGCTCAGGCAATCCTAGACGAGCTAAATGCAGGCGCTGATTTTGCTACGCTAGCGGAAGAGAAATCTGACGACTTCGGTAGTGCAGATGTTGGTGGTGATTTAGGTTGGATTGAACGCGACGTTATGGACCCAGCATTCGAAGATGCGGCTTTCGCTCTTGAGAATATTGGTGATACGACTGGCCTAGTTAAATCTGATTTCGGCTACCACATCATCAAGCTAGACGAACTAAAAGCGTCTCAAGCTCAGCCTTACACTGAAGTAGCGGCAGAGATTAAGACAGAGCTTCTAGACCAACACGCAGTTGATCAGTTCTACGAGCAACAAACTGAGCTAGAAAAAGTAGCGTTTGAATTCCCAGATTCTCTAGATGATTCTGCAGAAGCTATCAACGCGAAGATCACAACGACAGATTTCATCTCTCAAGTTGACGCTCCAGAAGTTCTGATGACGCCTGCAGTTATGCAAGCTATCTTGAGCCCTGAAGTGAAAGAAGACGGTCTAAACTCGGAAGTTATCGAAGTTGCACCTGAGCACGTAATTGTTGTTCGTGTAGAAGAGACTCGTGATGAGACAGTTCTTCCTCTAGCTGAAGTGAAAGATCAAGTTGTCGCTGCACTGTCTGCTGTACAAGCAGAGCAGCAAGCGGTTGAGCTAGGTGTTTCTCTAGTGAACGAACTTGAGCAAGGCAATGAAGCAGTACTAGCGGACAACAACCTTGAGTTCACTGAACTTGAAACGATTGACCGTAACTCGCCATTAGCCGCATCTGTATTCGCTCTAGCGAAACCAGAAGCAGGTCAAGCTGTGTTCGGTCAATCTAAAGACCAAGACGGTAATATCGTTGTTGTTGAGCTTTCTAAAGTAACGGCTGAGATCAACCCAGCCTACAGCACTCAAATTGGTGCACAGTTGGAGCGAGTTGGTAACCAGCAAGACCTGACTAACGTATTAAACGTACTTCGTAAAAACGCAGACGTTGAATACTACGTAGTGGGTCAAGGTCAGTAAGCGTTTGATTACCTCAGTAGCAAGCTCAAGTTAGAGCTTACTACTGAAATCAACACGTGATTGTTAGGCTTTAATTCAGATTTGTGAGCCAACAAACAAGCTGATGAAAATAAGATGTATAACGAAGCGGGTCACTTAGGTGATCCGCTTTATTTTTATCTGGTGATTGTGTTATCTAGCGCGACAAATGCATAAGTTACGTTTTTTGAACAAAGGAACTATTTATGCGCACGATATATTCAACACTAATTCTTTCATTTCTGATGCTCTTAAGCCCTGCCGTGTTTGCAGACAGCCCAACCAAGGCTGAGCTTTACGAAGGCATTGAGATTACGGTCAACATCAATACCGCGACGGCAGAAGAACTTTCAGCACTATTGGTTGGCGTGGGTGACAAGAAAGCCAAAGAAATCGTCGATTACAGAGATCAGAACGGGGCATTTACTACTGCTGATGATTTGGTGAGTGTCAAAGGGATAGGTGAAGCGACGGTTGAAAAGAACCGCGAAAGAATTCAACTTTGACCCGTTTTTCTACTTGTTAGAAATGAAGCGATAGATATGAAGCCTCCGGCCAATGCACCTGCTAGGTGGGCTTCAATCGCGATACGAGCATTAATCAGTTCACCAGTCGTGCTAGAAGGGCCAATAAGCTGCTCCCAAGCGATTTTAGCGACTAATCCGAATACTAACAGCCAACTAGACTTCCTGCCGTTTAAAGCCTCTCTGAGCGCGAATAAGCCAAACAACCCATGCAAAGTGCCCGATAGGCCAACGTAGATCTGAATACTTGAAAACAACAGAGCGACGCCAGTCACTAAACTGATCACAAGCAAAGCAACAACAAGCTGTTTTTTACTCGGTTGAAACAGGTAGCTGATGATCCACAAGCCTGCTAGATTCATCAGAAGATGCGAGTAGTTGGTATGTGAAAAGTTTCCTGTTAGGATTCGCCACCATTGCCCATCGGCAATCGCATTGCTATCCCAAACGACCCAAGCTTGTATTGGCTCAAATTGGAATAAGACGCATAAAAGTGAAATGAAAATTAAAACAGGGTACACATTAAATCCATGTCTCGTTATTGCCCCCAATGCAGCAAGGCTTTGAAAGCTTGTATTTGTCAGTGGGTTACACCACTCGAATCGAATGTTGAGCTTATCATTCTTCAGCACCCATCAGAAGAGCATCGTCCGATGGGAACAGCGCGTATTCTCTCGTTATCTCTTAATAACAGCGTGACGTTTGTTGGCGAAGACTTTTCAGACAACGAACAACTCAACGCATTGTTGTGCGATGAACAGTATCAACATGTGATTTTATACCCAAGCGAAAACTCTGTTTCAGTTGAGTCGGCGACATCTCCCAATAAGAAGCTGCGTGTGATTTTATTGGATGGCACGTGGAAGAAAGCATTCAAGATGTGGCAAGTATCGAGTAACTTGCATGCGTTGAACACGGTTCATTTACCGAAAGATCTCAAGGGTAATTACCGAATTCGCAAAGCACCCAGTGAAAATAGCCTTTCAACCGTTGAAGCTGGCTATCATTTACTTAGCTTGTTAGAGCGTGATGGCGACTTTAGCCCTTTGCTAACGGCATTTGACCAAATGATTCAGTTTCAAATCAATCAAATGCCGCCGGGCGTGTTTGAGAAAAACTACTTAGATTAAGCCGTTTTAGTAAAGTGAGTCAGGAATTAAAACTCGGTATGAGCTGAGAACAGTTGCTGATGCATTTTCTGCGCAAGATCATCAGTCATCGATGAAATGTAATCGGCTATCACGCGCATTTTTCGAGACTCATCTTGATGTTGTAGCCATTGCTTCTTGATGGGCAGTGGCAGCAAGCGTTCAGGATCTGCGCTGAATGCTTCAAACATATCCATGATGATCTGTTGACCTTTGTATTCGATGACCTGAACCTGTGGCACTTGAATAACGAACTCGCTGACAAAGTGTTTCAGCTTATCGAGTGTGCCGTCCATGCTCGGCTCGAGCACCGCATTGTAAGCCAACAGTACATTCTCAAAGTTAGCCTCCACTCGCTTAATCGAGATACTGGTCAACAGTGCGTTGACTATCCCACCAATCGCATCCTTTCGACGATACTGTTCACCAGAGAAAAGCATCTCTGTAATTGAATCTAGGTGTTCACAAATCCATGGGTCGGCCATCTCTTTCAGTTGAGGGTAAGCCGATTCGACCCACTGAGCTTTGGTCACAGAGCCAAGCACAATCGCATCTTCTAAATCGTGCACGCCATACGCGATGTCGTCAGCAAGTTCCATGATCGAACAATCCAGTGACTTATATTTGGTCTTGTTGTGCTCAAGTGGCTCGGTATGCGTTTTTCTTTTCTGTTTTAGGAGCTGTTGGTCGCTGCTTGAAAGCGGTTCAAGCACCCAGTTAAACAACTCTTCATCATGATCGTAGATGCCTTTTGCTGGCATCCAATCTTTAGCTCGGAGTTGTCGTTGATGCTTAACGGGTTCAGACTGCAATTTAGCTTGAACCTCACTCAGCAGAGAAGGGTACTTAATTAGACCTAACAAAGTGCGTCGAGATAGGTTCATCCCGTGATGTTCAGTGTAAGGTTCTAGCTGTGTGACTATGCGAAACGTTTGAGCGTTGCCCTCAAAGCCGCCGTGGTCGCGCATCATGTAGTTGAGTGCGACTTCGCCGCCATGTCCATAGGGTGGATGACCGATGTCGTGAGCCAAACACAGTAAATCAATCAAACTGTCTGAGGGTAATAGGTCTCGAAATTCGGGCTGCTTTTTCTTCAGTTGAGCGACGATACCGGTGCCAAGCTGAGCGGCCTCAAGAGAGTGGGTAAGGCGCGTTCGGTGAAAGTCGTTGACCGTGGTGCCATGGATCTGGGTTTTCGCTTGTAAGCGACGGAAAGCAGCAGAGTGAAGCACGCGCGCACGGTCACGCTGATACGGGCTGCGGTGGTCATCCCGTCTTATTTTATGTTCATCGTCATTTCGATGCTGCCATTCTTGTTCGAGTACAAAGGGTGGTTCGAGTTGAGAATTCAAAATAGCACCTATCAAATTGATTTTATTTAGCTAATTAAAAACAACTTATACCCAGCTAGCTTATCTCGTCTAGTGATAATTCAAAGCTCGGTGCGAATGTGGTGAGAAAGTAGTCCATTTCTGGGCTTTTGCGTTGTTCGAGTGTCTCTTCCAATCGGCGCTTGGCTTGCTCGTATTCATGATTGCCCGCACTGAGCTCCTCCAAGCATTTCAGGTACGCACAGATAGTATCTGCCTGCTTGACGATGCTTTGCTCTTCTTTACTCGCAGTACCAGATATTAAGAAGGGGGCGAAGTCGTCTCTGAACTCTTCTGGCAACATCGAAAGCAGTCTTTGTTCTGCCGCGGCTTCTATCTTCTTATACTCTTGTGCAATATCCGGGTTGTAGTATTTAACTGGCGTTGGCAAATCACCCGTCAGTACCTCACTGGTGTCGTGGTACATGCCAAGCAGAGCAATGTGCTCGGGGTTAAGCTGACCATCAAACTTCTTGTTTTTGATCAGTGCCAAGGCGTGTGCCACGAAAGCAACCTGTAGGCTATGTTCTGAAATGTTCTCGCTTGATACCGAACGCATCAGGGGCCAGCGTTGAATTAGCTTCATGCGTGCGAGATGGGCAAAGAAATGGCTCTGTTTCATAAATGTCCTTATAGTACCAATCGTAGTAAATAACTGGTCATCCTAGCTTGTTAAAAAACTCGATAACTATGTTAGAATTTTTGATTGTAGAATAACTACTTATCGAAGCTGCTTGTCGAAAATAGCTGCCTTGTTCTCAAGCTTTTTCCCTACGCTATTTCTGAACACTTACTTACTGTGATTGGTATAAACAATACTCCACTCGTATCTTGTGTTTGCACAGGGATACGAGACAGCGGATACAAAAAAGGCTCCTAAACAGGAGCCTTTTAAGCATAGAAGTGAATGAATACAAGTTAAAGTCTTTTAAAACAGCAAATTGTAGCCATCTTTCTTTGTGCTCATTAACCTTCGATGAGGTCGTCTTGGCTGTAAGTCTGTAAGAAGCGCTCTAAACGACCAATTGCGATTTCTAGATCTTCGATGTGCGGCAGAGTCACGATACGGAAGTGATCCGGTTTCGGCCAATTGAAGCCCGTACCTTGAACCAATAGCACCTTCTCTTGCTTAAGGAAGTCGAGTACAAACTTCTGATCGTCTTTGATGTTGTACATGTTGGTGTCGATTTTAGGGAACAGGTACATTGCACCTTTCGGTTTCACACAAGAAACGCCAGGGATCTTGTTGATCAGTTCCCATGCACGGTCACGCTGTTCAAGCAGTCGACCGCCTGGAAGAATCAGCTCATTGATACTCTGATAGCCACCGAGTGCGGTTTGGATAGCGTGTTGCATCGGAACGTTGGCACACAAACGCATTGAGGCCAGCATTTCTAGCCCTTCTACATAGCCTTTCGCTAGGTGTTTAGGGCCTGTTAAGAACATCCAACCACCACGGAAACCACATACACGGTAAGCTTTAGATAGGCCGTTGAACGTGACCATTAATACGTCTTCAGCAAGCGTTGCCACTGAAGTGTGTACCGCACCGTCGTAAAGTACTTTGTCGTAGATTTCATCGGCGAAGATGATCAAACCGTGCTCACGAGCAATCTCAACCACTTGTAATAGGAAATCACGGCTGTATACCGCGCCTGTTGGGTTGTTCGGGTTGATAAGAACGATGCCGCGCGTCTTTGGTGAGATCTTCGCGCGCATGTCGTCTAAATCTGGATACCAATCAGCATCTTCATCACACATGTAGTGAACCGGTGTACCACCAGAAAGCGCAACAGACGCTGTCCATAGTGGGTAATCCGGAGCGGGAACTAAGATTTCATCACCGTTATCAAGTAGCGCTTGCATAGACATAACGATAAGCTCTGATGCGCCGTTACCAATGTAAACGTCTTCTACATCAAGGTTACGTAGGCCTTTTTTCTGGTAGTGCTGAACAACCGCTTTGCGGGCTGAATAGATGCCTTTTGAGTCGCAGTAACCTTGAGATGTCGGTAGGTTACGGATTACGTCAACAAGGATTTCATCAGGGGCGTCAAAACCAAATGGGGCGGGGTTACCAATATTAAGCTTCAGTATTTTATGCCCTTCTTCTTCCATGCGCTTAGCATGTTTGAGTACAGGCCCCCTGATTTCGTAGCATACGCTGTTGAGTTTTGACGACATCCCGATATTTTGCATTGCCGATTTCCTGAAATTAATTTAAATACTTTATTAAAGTACCGCAAAATGGCGTTTGATAGAATAAAAATCTGATGAATGTCGCATTTCAGTGTCACGTTTAGCCTTTTTGTTGTCACTCTTTTCTAAATTTTAATTAATCGCTTTCTTGGTTATTGGCTAAGATGAATAAAGGGGCGGGATCGCTTAAAATCACAGGAATGTTGAAAAGATATAGTACATTCTTGATCTAAGTGGGTACTGCCCATAAAGTATCAAACTAATATAATAATAATTTAGATGTGAACGAGGTCGATTTGTCACATTTCCAGCAAACTATCTCCGCTTTGATTGAGCGAGTACAAAATGCCCAAGCAAGCGAAGTTCGTTGTGTTGAAGTTCTAACGCAAAAACCATCGTTTGCATTTATAGAATGGCTTCATGCTCAACCGCTCTTTCCTAAGTTCTACTGGCAGTCACGCGACACTCGTGAAGAGGTTGTTGCGCTCGGACAGTTACATACGTTTTCAGATCCTGCACCCGCGTACGCTATTCTTGGTGAAGACCAACGAATCTGGGGTGGACGCTCGTTTGATGGGCACACCGCAAAGAACCGTCGCTGCATGGAGTCGTTTTTCTTCCTTCCTCAGGTTGAATTGATCCGCTTTGACAATACTTGGTCGCTGGCGGTTAATTTGTCCCCTGATCGCGTTTCTTCTATTAATGCTTTGAATAAGCTTTCTGTAGAAGCCGCGATATTGGCGCCTTTGTCTGCCCATATTGAACAGATCAATCACGTTCCAGAAAGAGAGCAGTGGGGCAACCTTGTCGATAAAGTGCTGCAAGGCATTAGCGATGAAGAGTACAAAAAAGTCGTTTTAGCACGTAAAACCACACTGCAACTCGATGCGCCTATCTGCGCAGCTCAATTACTTAAAGCCAGCTATCTGCAAAATCACCACAGTTTCCACTTTATGTTGGTGCTGGATTCTAAACACAGTTTCATTGGCTCGACACCAGAGCGCTTATATAGCCGACATGGTACGGAGCTTGATACCGAGGCGCTTGCTGGAACCATTGGTCGCGGAGAGAACGCTACTGAGGATATGGAACTGGCCAACTGGCTTTCTCAAGACAGCAAAAACCTCAATGAGAACCAGTATGTGGTCGACGACATCATTGAGCGTCTCACTCCTCATTCTCAAACGGTCCATGTTGAAAAGGATGCGCGTCTAGTGCGCTTGCGTAAGGTGCAGCATTTGAAGCGCAATATCCATGCTCAGCTCAACAATGGCGTTAATGGTGTGCAGTTGCTTGCTGCCTTACAGCCAACTGCTGCGGTGGCGGGTTTACCTCGTAAAGAGGCGATGGATTTCATTCTTGAACACGAACCGTTTGCACGAGGTTGGTATGCAGGCTCTGTAGGCTATATCAGTCATCAGCGAGCGGAATTCTGCGTGGCGATTCGAAGCGCCTTGATTGTAAACGATCAAGTACAACTGTTTGCTGGCGCGGGGATCGTGCCGGGATCGGTTGCCGAACATGAGTGGCAAGAGCTGAATAAGAAGATGTCTACTCTGCTTAGCTTAATTTCAGATCACCCTCCATTGGGTGTCGCGTCATGAATCACGACCAAGCCGTATTAAACAGAGTTTGGTGTAACACATTACTTGAAGAGCTTGCCCGCAGCGGTGTTGAACATGTTTGCATCGCGCCAGGCTCTCGTTCAACACCATTAACACTCGAAGCCGAAGCTAACTCTAAGCTAACCTTACATACGCACTTTGATGAGCGCGGGCTTGGCTTCTTGGCTTTAGGTTTAGCTAAAGCGAGCAACAAACCCGTTGCGGTGGTTGTTACTTCTGGAACTGCCGTAGCTAACCTTCTACCAGCGACCGCTGAATCTGGATTAACGCGAGAAAAGCTAATCTTGTTGACCTCCGATCGACCGATTGATTTAGTCGACTGTGGTGCCAATCAAGCGATTCAGCAGCAGGGTATCTTTTCGTCTCACGTTGAAACGGCACTAAACCTTCCAAGTCCAACGACACAAGTTTCTTTGAATTGGCTTTTGACGTCGGTTGATAACGCACTGGCGAAACAGCGCAGCGTCGGTGGGGCTATTCATATCAACTGTCCGTTCCCAGAACCGCTTTATTCCGCTAATAGCGCCGAGATGTATGCGGATTATACAAAGAGCGTGGCAGCTTGGAGAGCTTCAACCTGCCTTTACTCGAACACTTATTTGCCCAGTCATTTAATCGCTCAGCCTGTCTCAGCAAGTGATTATGTCGCTCGTAAAGGCGCAGTGATTATTGGTTCTATCGAGAATGAAGCCGCAATTAAAGCCAAGCAGTTTGCGACAGCTTTGGGCTGGCCAGTATTCTGTGACCCTCAATCGGGTGTCAGTAGTGACTGGAAACACTATGATTTATGGATGCAAAGTGACGCAGCCAAAGCACAGCTTAGTCAGTGTGATTTTATTATCCAGTTTGGTGAGCGCATCGTATCTAAGCGTCTTAACCAATGGGTAAAAGAACAAGCTGCCACATTTTGTTCATCGCAGTACATCGTTGTTTCACCAGATGCACATCGTATTAATCAAGATCATCTGCCTCAAACTCATATTGTCGCTGATATCGAACATTGGTTATCAGAGCAACATCTACCAACGCTGTTGGGAGAACATGCTGGCTGGGCGGCATCTTTGGCGGAAGTCGCGAATACGGTTCAGCAGTTAGCGTTGGCGCAAATCTCTAATAACGACCAACTGACAGAGTTGAGCGTTGCCGTTGACTTGTCGTCTAGACTTAAGGGCAGAGAGCTTTTTGTGGGAAATAGCTTGATGGTAAGGCTGGTGGATATGCTGTCATCAATCTCTGCGACTCAAGTCTACAGCAACCGCGGTGCATCGGGCATTGATGGCTTGGTGGCGACGGCTGCGGGAGTGATAAAAGCCAACCAGAATCCTTTGATGATGCTGATTGGTGACACCTCTTTGCTTTACGATCTCAACTCGCTGGCGCTACTTACTCACAGCACAACACCAATGGTTATTGTGGTTACCAATAACGATGGTGGGGCAATCTTTGATTTTTTGCCGGTTCCTGAGCAACAAAAACAGTCTCTATATCAAATGCCTCATGGTTTCAATTTTGAACATGCTGCTGCGCAATTCCATCTTGGTTATGCGGCGCCAGAAACCTTGAATTGCTATCAAACGCTCATCGAACAACATTTTGAACAAGGTCAGGGTACCTTGCTCGTGGAAGTTAAGACGCCTCCCGAACAAGCGTCTACTTTGCTGAAACAATTCAGTTCAATGCTCACCGAGGCATTAGCCTAAGGACTTTACATGCTTTACTCCGATTATTACCCAGCTGTACAAGATTCTTCTGACAAACCTTTGCTTGTTTTCTTACATGGTTTACTCGGAAGCGGGGATGATTGGAGTGCATGTCATCCATTCCTCGAGGATTTTCCTCTCCTTTGCATAGATTTACCCGGACACGGACAAAGTCGCTTTATCGATCCGGTAGGGTTTGATCATTGCTGTAAGGAAATTGTCCAGTGCATCACATCCCAACTGGCTCTCAACGATCTTCCTGCCGATTATCCTATCGTGGTGATTGGGTATTCTATGGGCGGAAGGCTCGCTATGTATGGGGTGACAAGCCCTTGCTTTGAGGCACTCAACCTAGAGAAAGTCATCATTGAAGGTGGCAACTTTGGCTTGGAATGTGATGAAGAAAGAGCACAAAGGTTAGTACACGATACGCAATGGGCTGTTCGCTTTGCACAGCAGTCGATTGAAGATGTTTTAGACGATTGGTATCAACAAAGCGTCTTTTCTTCACTAAATCATGAGCAAAGACAAACTTTGGTCATAAAGCGTAGTGGTAACCTTGGAGTATCCGTAGCAAATATGTTGTTATCTACTTCGTTAGCTAAGCAACCGGATTTACGTGCCACATTGAAATCTCATGAGCATTTATTGCATTATGTATGTGGAGAAAAAGATCGTAAATTCATGGAGCTAGCTGAGAATAGTGGCTTTGAATATAGTCAGGTGGATTACGCGGGTCATAATGTTCATTTTGAGCAACCCGAGCTGTTTTCCAACCTGATAATCCAATGTATCGCCAGTCGTCGTTAATCTGACTGAGCGATTCTCTCGTATCAAGCACTATCAAAAGCAGAGCAACACCGTCACGACTATTCGTTAGTCGTGGTCTCTAATAGAACAATGGGAATCACCATGGCTAAAACAGTAGGCATCACAGAAGAAGAACTTTACGCGGCAGTTAACTGGAGCGATGAAAGCAGTCAATACGAAGATATTCAGTACCACAAATCTGACGATGGTATTGCAAAAATCACGATTGCGCGTCCTCAAGTCCACAATGCGTTCCGTCCACAAACCGTAAAAGAGATGATCAACGCACTGGCTGACGCTCGTTACGATGAGAAAGTAGGCGTGATCATATTGACGGGTCTTGGTGAGAAGGCGTTCTGTTCTGGTGGTGACCAAAGTATTCGTGGTGACTACGGCGGCTACCAAGATGATTCAGGTACACACCACCTGAACGTACTTGATTTCCAACGTCAAATTCGTACTTGTCCAAAACCAGTTATCGCAGCGGTATCGGGTTGGGCAGTCGGTGGCGGTCATGTACTTCACATGATGGCAGACCTTACTATTGCAGCTGAAAACGCGCAGTTCGGTCAGACGGGTCCTAAAGTGGGTTCTTTCGATGGCGGTTGGGGTGCTTCTTACATGGCTCGTATCGTTGGTCAAAAGAAAGCACGTGAAATCTGGTTCTTGTGCCGCTTCTACGATGCACAAGAAGCACTGGACATGGGCCTTGTAAACACCGTTGTTCCTGTTGCTGACCTAGAAAAAGAGACAGTTCGTTGGTGTCGTGAAGTGCTTCAACACAGCCCAATGGCACTGCGTTGCTTGAAAGCGGCACTGAACGCTGACTGTGATGGTCAAGCAGGCTTACAAGAGTTGGCTGGTAACGCAACCATGATGTTCTACATGACAGAGGAAGGCCAAGAAGGCCGCAACGCATTCAACGAGAAACGTCGACCGGACTTCGACAAGTTCCCGCGTAATCCATAGTCTTTCTCCTCTTCAAAATGAGTCGCTAATAGCGGCTCGTTTTGTTTTGATGTTCCCCGTTTTTTAGGAAACTTTATGAACTCAGTGAATTCTCAGCGTCACGCTAAACTTTACCGTTATCAATTACCTATGGATAGTGGTGTGGTTCTTCGTGACAATAAGTTGAACGAACGTGTTGGCTATATCATCCAACTTGAGTGTGATGGTAAAACTGGTTTTGGCGAAGTTGCGCCTTTGCCCGGTTTTAGCCAAGAAGATGCCGAACAAGCTGGCATTCAGCTTCAACACGAATTAGAGCTTTGGAGCCACAATAAGCCTCAAACGCCTTTCGACGAGCTGTATCCTTCTGTCGCGTTTGGCTTTTCAATGGCGATGATGGAATTGCGAGGCGATCTTAACGCTCAAGGTAACTACCAAGCGGCGCCTTTGTGTACAGGCGATCCAGATGAACTGATTCCTGTATTGAATGAGATGGTAGGCGAGAAGGTCGCGAAAGTGAAAGTCGGCCTCTACGAAGCGATTCGCGATGGCATGTTGGTTAGCTTATTCCTTGAGTCGATCCCTGATTTGACTCTAAGACTTGATGCCAACCGTGCGTGGAAGCCAGAGAAAGCGAAGCAATTCATTAAATACATTTCGCCGTCAATGCGCCAGCGTATAAGCTTTATCGAAGAGCCTTGCCAAAAGCCAGAAGACAGTTTGGCCTTTGCCATTGACCATGGTGTGGCGATTGCGTGGGACGAGACACTGCAAGAAGCGGTGCGCAGCCCGGAATTTGATCTTAGCGACCTTACTGGTGTTAAAGCAGTCGTGATCAAGCCAACTCTTATTGGTTCTGTCGAGCGTTGCGTGGCAATCATTGAGCGAGCACAGAAGCTTGGAATGAAACCTGTATTGAGCTCAAGCATTGAGTCGAGCCTAGGTCTGACTCAGATTGCTCGTCTGGCGCAGCAATATTTGCCAAATGAAGTGCCGGGGTTGGATACGATTGGCTTGTTCAAGCAGCAGCTAGAGGTTTCTTGGCCGGGCTGTCAGTTGCCTGTCTCTACGCTTGAAAAGCAACAATTGATTTGGTCTTCTTAGACCGAGCTATTTGAATGGCTATTTAGTTAGCTTAACAAGTTCTTAATCTATTTTTGGTTATCATATGATGCGCCCACAATCTAATCATCCCCCGCTCTGGGTAAAGTGGGCGCAGCAAAACCCACTTCAACCAGCGTTAGTGACCACTCACCGCACTTATACTTGGCAGCAAGTGTTTGTGTTGGTTAGTGAGTACCAACAACAGCTATTTCATCAAGGCCTATCTGAAGGTGATGTACTGACGATTGTTGGTAAGAATCAAGCTGAAGTGATCCCTGTTTATCTTGCCGCACTCAATTTGGGTGTGGTTTGTGCGTTTACGATGCCTCAGCCTAGTTTACGCCTGAAGCAAAAGCTCGATTCCTTATATCAAGCAGATCAACAGAGCTACCTTTGGCTCTTGGGCAATAGCGGAATAGAGCAATCAGAGACTGCCGATTTGAATACTCAGTTGGTGACCTTGCCTTGCCTAAGTGAACTGAAGTTTGATGGTGATGATGAGCAGATAACGACACCTCAAGAATCCAATTTCAATCCACAAAATCTAGCGAGCATCGTATTCACTTCAGGTTCTACCGGAAACCCAAAAGCGGTCGCTCATACACTTGAGCAGCACCTATGCTCTGCGTCAGGGCTGCTTGAGGTGTTTCGTTATCAACAAGGTGACACGTGGTTACTGAGTTTACCTATGTACCATGTGTCGGGGCTGGCGATAGTTCATCGTTGGTTGGCGGCTGGTGGTTGCATCAAAATAGGCACAGGTCAGCTTGAAACCGATATAGAAGAATGCAGTCATGCTTCATTGGTCGCTACTCAACTACATCGATTGTTAAAGAGTAAGCAAGCACTTACTTTAACGCATGTACTTTTGGGTGGTAGTCATATACCAGAAGCACTTGGGCTCGAAGCTCAACAAATGGGCATCGAAACATGGCTTGGATACGGCATGACTGAAGCGGCTTCAACCGTGACCGCGAAGCCCGTTGATGCCGGCAGCACCGCCGGTTTTGTCCTTAACCATCGCCAGCTAAAAATTGAAGAACAACGTATCTTTATTGGTGGCGAGACGCTCGCGTCCGGGTATTACTATCAAGGTAACTTAACGCCATTAGTTGATAAGAGCGGTTGGTTTGATAGCAAAGATCTTGGTGAGTGGCTTGGCGAACAAGTGTCGATTATTGGCCGTGCCGACAACCAGTTTATTTCTGGTGGTGAGAACATTCATTGCGAAGAGATTGAGCGAGCACTCAATCAGTTGTCTGAGGTTAATCAGGCGTTTATTGTTCCTATTGAAGACGATGAGTTCGGGTTTCGACCTGTCGCTATTGTGGATTGTGCTGATTTGCCAACCAAAGAGTGGTTTGCTGAGCAATTGAATGGACGTCTTGAGCGGTTCAAATTTCCTGTTGAGTATTATCGAATGCCTGAGCAAGAACAGCAGGGTATTAAGGTCTCACGCGCTGGATTGGCCTCTTGGTTGTCTCAGCATAGGAGTTAAAGGTAAGCGCTTACCTCGACGTTATTTGCGAAGTTGTTAGGTGACTAAGTTGTCAGGCGGTTAGTTAATTTAGCAATTAGATAGTTCAAAACAGAATTTATTATCTTTATAACCATCCATCATAATAAGCCCTATAAATAACGGATTATAGAATAAGGTCTTATTATGAAAATTGCCCTCACCATTGCGGTTTTACTGCAGATAGGCCAAGCAATCATCTCGTCAGGGTTGACTCGTTCGTTGGCTGAGCTCACCGCATTTGTGTTGGTTGTGGTACTTGTTTTAATGAAAAGAGAGAGCAAGAAGAGTGATAAGCCCCTGTTTGATTCGTGATTGTTACAACAAAGAATACCCTTACCACAAACGATAAAGGCAAAGCCCATTGGAGCTTTGCCTTTTTGTTTTGTTGCTCGCTAACTTGAGTGTCTAGTTCACCGAACAAACATCTAAAGCGTTTCTATGCGGGCTAAGCGAGAGTTAACCACGCCAATGAACCCGTTGAGATCATGACCCACATTGTAATACCAAACATCAGTGGTTTCGGCCCTGCCGCTTTTAACTTCTCAACTGAAATACCACAGCCAATTAAGAACAAACACACGACCAGTGCTCGCTTAGACACATCAAAGATTCCTTGATAGACCATCTCAAATTGTGGCAGTAAGTCACTCACCGCGATAGCGGCGCAATAGAAGAAAATGAAGTAGGGAACCGTAATCTTCTTTTGATCGTTCTTGAAGATCATCGCACTAATTAAAGCGATTGGGATGATCCAAAGTGCGCGAGCGAGCTTCAATGTTGTCGCTGTCGTCAGTGCTTCTTCGCCATACGCTGAAGCTGCACCTACTACAGAAGACGTATCGTGAATCGCTATCGCTGCCCAAGTACCAAATGTTTGTTGGCTGAGCTCAAGCGCGTGACCAATCATCGGGAATAAGAATAGAGCAACCGAGTTCAACACGAATACGGTGGCTAATGCCAAGCCAATCTGTTCATCGTCTGCTTTGATCGCGGGTGCCACTGCTGCTATCGCGCTACCACCACAAATCGCGGTACCAGAAGATATAAGATAGCCCGTAGTGCGGTCTAGCCCCATTTGTTTCGCCAAGAACCAACCAATGACTAATGTACCGATAATCGTCGTTACAATGAGCCCAATACCATCGCCTGTTACTGCTAATGCTTTTTCAAACTGAATACCAAAACCCAAGCCAACAATAGAGTAGGCCAGTAGCTTTTTGGTAAGCTTGCCGACTTCCAAGTGTTCAGGGACTAATCCTAAACTAGCAAGCAGGAAACCGATAACCAGGGCTGTCGGTGAGCTAACCCAAGGCGTTAAGCAAAACAGTGCAGCAAGATAAAATGGAACGGACTTTTTTAGGTTCATTGTATTTAGAGTCTTGTTTTGTTGTGGCGTTATTGTGATGAGACCACTATACGTTCAATAAAATGATAAGTAAGTCTAAATGAATTGAACAAACGTTAAGGAAAACTTAACGCTTGTTCAACTGATATGAATAAAGGGCTGGTTAACTAGCGTAATGATCCGCGAAGGTCAGAGACTGACTGTCGAAGCGTTTCACAAGAGGCTTGTTTAGGTGAAATCGGCTCGCCAGCTTCTATCTCTAGCTTAGTCCAGAAGCGAGTGGGTAACCCTTTGCAGGCACGGCCTTTGTAACGACTAAAGTAGCTACCCCATAATCCTTTAAGAGCCATAGGAATCACTGGGACAGGGGAACGTTTGATGATCAGCTCCATACCACGCATGAACTCAGCCATTTCGCCATCAGAGGTGAGCTTTCCTTCTGGGAAAATACACACGATGTGACCTTCATGCAGGGCACGCTCTACTTCTTTGAAAGCGTTTCGAATCGAGTTGCGGTTGGTCGCGGAGATTGGAATCACCCCAGCTCTTTTCAAGAAGCGTCGAATTGGCGGCAACTTGGTGTAATCCTCTTCCATCACAAAACGGATCAAGCGAGGGCAAACCGCACTCAGCAGCAGTGCATCCATATAACTCACATGGTTGCAGACAATCAACGCACCGCCCTTTTCTGGCAGGTGATGTAAGTTCTTATGTTTAACTCTGTACATGGTGTGAGTGACCACCCACGTAAAGAAGCGGAAAGCGTAGATAGGCACCTGATAAAACAGGTACAGCATCACCAAAGTGTTGCCCACAGCGAGCAAGATAAACAGCTGCGGAATTGAAAGATCTAGAACACTAAGGCAAACAATACCTAATACCGCACTTCCCACCATGAACAGTGAGTTGTAGATATTGAGCCCGGCAATCACTTGGGCACGCTCGTCGGGCTTGGCACGTAACTGCATCAGTGAATACAGAGGAACAATAAAGACACCGCCAGAGATACCCAGAAGCAGAAGGTAAGCAAACAGTGGCCACAGCTCTGAGTAGGTTACGAATTGATGGAAAGAACTAAAGTCAGGCAAAGACTCCGGGATGGATATCGCCATCAGAAGACCGAAGATCGAGATACCTAAGCTGCCCATTGGCACGATGCCGATTTCAATTCGGTGATTAGATAACTTATCACAAGCTAAAGAGCCGATTGCAATGCCTACCGAGAATAGTGCCAGTAAAAAGGCGACGGAGCTTTCAGTGCCGTTTAGATGCAGTTTAGTGAAGTTGGGAAACTGAGTTAGGTAAGCCGCACCAAGGAACCAGAACCAGCTGATAGACATCAGAGCTTGAAAGGTCGGGCGATCTTTTTTTGCAATCGCCAGTGTCGCGCGGGTCAGTTTTACAGGTTGCCACTTTACTTTAAGGTCTGGTGCATTACTTGGCGCTTGTGGGATAAACCAGCTTGATACATAGCCAAGCACGGCGAACGAAACAATACACACCGCAGCAATGAGCTTTGCGCCTTCTTCAGATGCAATGATGCCTGCGCCGAGAGTACCAATCAGGATCGCTAAGAATGTACCTGTCTCGACGAGAGCGTTACCAGATACCAGTTCTTTTGTTTCTAATTGTTGTGGAAGCAGGGCGTATTTCACCGGGCCAAAGAAAGCACTCTGCGTTCCCATAAGGAACAGGAGCAGAAGTAATATTCCGTAGCTTTCGTAGATGAATCCGATCGCACCCAGTGACATGATCACTACTTCGAGGAGCTTAACTTTACGGATAAACCACGATTTTTCGTATTTGTCGGCCAGTACACCAGCCAAAGCTGAAAATAGGAAGAAGGGCAGAATAAAAAGGCCAGCGGCCAAATTAATGAATAGATTGCTGGAAATAGGCAGCGTGTCTACGCTTGCGAAAGCAACAAACAGTAACAGGACATTTTTGAATATGTTGTCGTTAAAGGCTCCTAGAAATTGGGTAATAAAGTAGGGTAGGAACCTTTTTTGCGTTAACAGCGAAGATTGGCTGCTGTTGTTCATTGTCTTTCCTTGGATGATTACCAGTTGGTTAAGTAGTTTGAGACTAGGTTATTGATCAGCTCTTTACCATCAATAGGCTCAGAGGCGAAAAATTTATCATCAACGCTAAGTAGAGTAATTCCGTGTACTCCAGACCATAATACACGGCTGGCTTTAACGACTTCGCTTTTCGTATGTTCAGGAGCAATCGCTACTAGCAACTGTTCTAGCATGCCTGTCATTCTATCGATGCGGTTCGATTGCCATTCAGGAAGGTTTTCACCGTTCATGTTGTGCTCAAAGATAAGCTGCCAACGGTGAGGGTGTCTCTGTGCAAAATCGTGGTAGCAGTAGGCAAGGTTGAATAGAGCTTGTTGAGGGTTGCTCGATTGTTCAACAGTTGCGCCGGATTCTGACGCCAGTTCATCTAATGTTTGAGCGACCACATGCAAAAGCAGTAGGTTGTAATTACCAAATACATTTACTAAGGTACTTGGAACGTAACCAATCATATTGGCGATTTTACGTAGACTTAGCTCGTGATAAGAGTGCTCTTCTAAGAAGTCGGTTACCGTTTTTAAGGTTAATTGCACTAATTGTTCGCGAGTATGATCGTTTCGTCTTGCCATGGGTACTTTCTATTAAATGAACATCGTTCAATATTTTAATGCTGCCCCAGAGTGCCGTCAATCCCTTCGCTAGTTTAGTAATCAATTAATAGCCGCAATATTATGATACATGTGTAAACACGGTGAATATTTCATTGTTCTTTGTTAACGAGTATGATTAAGGTGTCGAAAGATAAAAAACCTATAAAGGATAATAATGAAACGATTTTTCTCACTAGTCGCGATCCTGTTGGTAACAGTCGCGGTGACGCCAATCGCGGAAGCGAAAAAGTTTGGTGGTGGTAAGTCATTTGGCAAAAGCTTTAAAACGGCTCCAGCACCAAAACAACAAAACACGAATTCGATCCGTCAAGATCAAACAGGTAAGAACACAGCAGCTAACTCTAGCAAGAAAGGCCTTATGGGCGGTCTGCTAGGTGGTTTACTTGCTGGTGGTCTTTTAGCTGCATTCTTTGGTGGCGCATTTGAAGGTATCCAGTTCATGGATATTCTGATTATGGGTCTGATTGCTTTCCTAGCGTTTAAATTCCTACGCGGAATGTTGGGCGCGAAGCAGGGCTCAATGAATCAGCAGAATGCACGTGGCCAACAGCCAGCATTCGGCGGCATGGGTCAGAACAAGTTTGAACAACCTAAGCAACAACCAAATGTTCATAACTTCGAGCAAACACAACCTCAATCACAAGGCGCTGCTGGTGGTTTCGGTTTTGGTGCACAAAGCGATGTTCCACATAACTACCCACCGGGCTTTGATCAAGCGGCATTCATCAATGGTTCTCGTGAGCACTACCGTACACTGCAAGGTGCATGGAATCACAACGAGCTAAACACGATTGAAGAATACGTATCTCCAAGCCTATTTGAAGACCTAAAAGCTGAGCGTAATAAGCTAGACGGTGATCAGCACACAGACGTAATGTACGTTGATGCTGAAATCGTTCGCGCAGACCACGATGGTAGCAAAGCACAGCTAAGCCTTCAGTTTAGCGGTCGTTACCGTGACACAGCGGATGGCGTTGAAGAAGATATCACTGATATCTGGCATCTAGAGCGTGACCTAACAACTAACAATGCACCATGGTTAATTGTTGGTATTCAAGGTTAATTCCAGGATTTAACTCAACATCAATAGGATGTAGTTATTCGGAATAACACCAAATAATAGAAAGCCCCTGCTGAGAAATCAGCAGGGGCTTTTTTGCGTCTAATGATATGTATCTTAGTTAAAGATTGGATTAACCTGAGACTAACTAACTAACTGATTTTATTTGGATGTAATGAGTAATGACAAAGTTCTTTGAACCCGTATTGGAGCCTGAGGTTACTTTGCAGCAGAAACAGATAATTGCGAACGAATGCGAAGAACATATATCGACCCATTGTTTAGGCTGCGCTGCTTATCTGGCTTGTGAGCGTCATGCAGAAGTATGGGATCACTGATGTTTGAATGGGCTAGATCGCTTAGTTATTTGTAGGAGCGGGTTAGTGTTTAGGAAGTTGAGGGTTGTTTTAGAAGACACGTTTAGTAAGAGATAAAGCTCAGAAACGAAAAAAGCCAACTCAATGAGTTGGCTTTTCGATTTTCCAATTAAGGAGAATATGGTGGAGGGAGACGGATTCGAACCATCGAAGGCAGTGCCGGCAGATTTACAGTCTGCTCCCTTTGGCCACTCGGGAACCCCTCCAGGGTGTGTCTTACTCTTCACAAAGTAAGCCTAAATTGATGTTTTCCCATAAGCCCATCAATCAGGTTGTTCTCTTAACTCTTAAAAGAGGTAAGAAGAATATGGTGGAGGGAGACGGATTCGAACCATCGAAGGCAGTGCCGGCAGATTTACAGTCTGCTCCCTTTGGCCACTCGGGAACCCCTCCAGGGTGTTTTTTCCTAACTCATAATGGATAGGCTAAAGAGATGTTTTTCCCAACGCATCTCTCAAGTGCGGAGCGCATCATAGCAAACACGTTAAACCTGTAAAGAGTTTTTCTTATGGTTTTGTGTTGAATGCTGCCTTTTTGGGCAAAGATGGCGAAAAGTACGCATATTGCTCGGGAAGTGAACATCTATACTAAGGTTTACGTAGTGATAGGTAACACCTTGAGGTAACTCGCTTTCTACATTGTGTTTGGTTTGTGCAATTCGCCAAGAAACGTAAATGGAATTTAATCTAGATTTACACTTCTTGACGTTACAGCATTCATCAGTTGATAGAATACGGTTAATTTCATTTATAGATATTAATACCAATCGTAGTAAATAACATGTCATCCTAGCCTGTTAAAATGCTCGAGAACAGCGTCAGAAATTTTGATTGTAGAATAACTACTTATCGAAACTATCTGTTGAAAAGAGCTACCTTGTTCTCAAGCCTTTTCCCTACGCTATTTCTGACCACTTACTCACTGTGATTGGTATAAACCTTACTTGCAGACCATTATTATGAAGCATAAATCTGTTTTAACCCTGCTTAGCTTGTCTATTCTTATGGCGTCTCCAGCCGCACTAGCTAAACGCATGGGCCCTAGCACTGTCACTGTTGTTACTGAGCAAGTTGATATTCACCAAGTTAGCCAATCTCTTTCTTTGGTAGGTAAGTTAGAAGCAGAACAATCTGTGATCATTACCTCTGAAGTAGCGGGCAGAGTTGACTCTATCAACATCAAAGCCAATCAAGATGTCACCAAAGGGCAGATGTTGGTTCAATTAGATGACGACAAAGCAAAAGCAGCAGTTGCAGAAGCGCAAGCGTATTTAAAAGACGAGAAACGTAAGCTAGCGGAATTTCAACGCCTAGTGAAACGTAACGCGATCACGCAAACTGAAATTGACGCTCAGAAAACCAATGTAGAGATCGCCAACGCTCGTTTAGCTGCTGCAAATGCCAATCTGAAAGATCTTCACATCAGCGCGCCATTCTCGGGCACTGTTGGTTTTATCGACTTTAGCCGCGGTAAAATGGTGACTGCAGGTACTGAACTCGTGACCTTAGATGACCTATCGGTAATGCAATTAGATCTGCAGATCCCGGAGCGCTACCTTTCTAAACTGTCTAAAGGTATGAAAGTAACGGCTCGCACTAGCGCATGGGGCGACACTCAGTTCACTGGTACTGTAGTAGGCATTGATTCTCGTATTAACGCTGAAACCTTGAACCTTCGAGTTCGAATCCACTTCGACAACAATAATGATTATCTAAAGCCAGGTATGTTAGTGGCGGCGGATATGGACTTCCCACCAGTGGAAGCGCCAATCATTCCAGTTCAAGCGCTTGAGTATTCAGGTACGAAGCGTTTCGTTTATGTTATCGACGAAGATAATAAAGCAACTCGTACAGAAGTTTTCCTTGGGGCACGTATCGATAACGAAGTCGTGATCGACAAAGGCATCGAAATTGGCCAGAAGATCGTGGTGCAAGGTATCGTGAACATGCGTGACGGCGTCTTGGTTCAAGAGCTTGCCGTTAATCGCCCAGCTGATGCAGCAAGTGATAAAAAAGCACAAGAAGGCGCTAACTAATGTTGTTATCTGATGTTTCTGTAAAGAGACCAGTAGCGGCCGTCGTATTGAGCCTACTATTGGTTGTGTTTGGTATTGTCTCTTTCAATAAGCTCGCGGTTCGTGAGATGCCAGATATTGAAAGCCCGGTAGTATCGATCAGTACTCGTTATGAGGGTGCGTCTGCCACCATCATTGAAAGCCAAATAACCTCCAACCTTGAAGACCAGTTATCCGGCATCAGTGGTATCGATGAGATCGAATCCACAACGCGTAACGGTATGTCGCGTATCACGATTACTTTTGAGCTTGGTTACGACCTCAATACCGGTGTGAGTGATGTTCGTGATGCTGTAGCTCGTGCGCAGCGTTCATTGCCAGATGAAGCCGACGACCCAATTGTTTATAAGAACAATGGTAGTGGTGAAGCTTCGGTCTACATCAACTTAAGTTCGACGGAGATGGACCGAACGCAGTTAACCGACTACACCGAACGTGTGTTGATTGACCGCTTTAGTTTGATTTCTGGCGTGAGCTCGGTGGATATCTCAGGTGGCTTGTACAAAGTAATGTACGTGAAGCTGAAACCTGCGCAGATGGCGGGTCGTGGCGTTACTACCTCGGACATCACTTCTGCTCTGAACAGTGAGAACATTGAAAGCCCAGGTGGTGAAGTACGTAACGATGCGATTGTGATGTCGGTTCGTACTGCTCGTTCTTACACTGAAGCGGAAGATTTCGAATATCTAGTCGTTAAACGTGCCTCTGATAACACACCTATCTACTTGAAAGACGTAGCGGATGTTTACATTGGCGCAGAAAACGAGAACTCGACCTTTAAGAGTGACGGCGTTGTTAACGTAAGCATGGGTATCGTGCCTCAGTCAGATGCGAACCCACTTGAGGTGGCTGATTTAGTCCATAAAGAAGTCGAAGCAATTCAAAAGTTCTTGCCAGACGGTACTCGTTTAGCTGTCGATTATGACTCAACAGTCTTTATTGACCGTTCAATCTCAGAGGTATACAGCACACTCTTTATCACGGGTGGCTTGGTTATCCTTGTGCTTTACATCTTTATTGGTCAAGCACGTGCAACACTTATTCCAGCGGTAACCGTACCTGTATCTCTGATCTCGTCGTTTATTGCCGCGTACTACTTCGGTTTCTCCATCAACCTGATTACCCTGATGGCACTTATCCTGTCGATTGGTTTGGTGGTCGATGATGCGATCGTGGTGGTTGAGAACATTTTCCACCATATCGAACGTGGTGAGTCACCGCTGCTTGCTGCCTATAAAGGTACTCGTGAAGTAGGCTTCGCGGTAATCGCAACAACGCTTGTATTGGTAATGGTATTCCTACCAATCTCGTTCATGGACGGCATGGTTGGCCTATTGTTTACCGAGTTTTCTGTATTGCTTGCGATGTCGGTGATCTTCTCGTCGCTAGTCGCATTAACGCTAACGCCAGTGCTAGGCAGTAAGATCCTTAAAGCGAACGTTAAACCAAACCGTTTCAATTTGTTTGTCGAGCGCGTATTTGGCAAGCTTGAGTCTGGATACCGCGCGGTATTGCGCCGTGCTCTTAACTGGCGTTGGGCCGCTCCAATCATCATTATCGCGTGTATGGGCGGTAGTTATGGCTTGATGCAACAAGTGCCGTCGCAACTGACGCCACAAGAAGACCGTGGTGTTATCTTTGCGTTTGTTCGTGGTGCTGATGCAACCAGTTACAACCGTATGTCTGCCAATATGGACATCGTTGAAGAGCGCCTAATGCCGCTGCTTGGTCAAGGTTTCTTGAAGTCATTTAGTATTCAATCACCAGCGTTTGGTGGTAATGCGGGCGACCAAACGGGCTTCGTTATCATGATCCTGGAAGATTGGGATGAACGTGATGAAACCGCTCAGGAAGCGTTGAACGAAGTACGTAAATCTTTAAATGGTATTCCTGATGTACGTGTATTCCCATTTATGCCGGGCTTCAAAGGTGGTTCAAGTGAGCCTGTTCAATTCGTACTGGGTGGCTCTGATTACTCTGAGCTTCAGAAATGGGGCGAACTGTTAAAGCAAGCGGCTGAAGACTCTCCAATGATGGAAGGTGCGGACATCGATTACTCTGAGAAAACACCAGAGTTATTGGTAACCGTAGATAAACAACGTGCAGCCGAGCTAGGCGTTAGCGTTTCGGATATTTCAGATACGTTAGAGATCATGCTTGGCGGCCGTAGTGAAACCACTTTCGTTGACCGTGGTGAAGAGTATGACGTATACCTTCGTGGTGATGAGAACAGCTTTAATAATGCTAATGACTTGAGCCAAATCTACATGCGAACTCAGTCTGGTGAGCTGGTTACACTCGATACGTTGACGCACATTGAAGAAGTGGCATCCTCGATTCGTTTGTCGCACTACAACAAGCAGAAATCGGTGACCATCAAAGCGAACCTAATGGAAGGCTACACGCTGGGTGACGCACTTGATTTCCTTGATGAACAAGCGATTGAACAGCTACCGGGCGATATTTCAGTGAGTTACTCTGGCGAGTCAAAAGACTTTAAAGAGAACCAATCAAGTATCTTAGTGGTATTTGCGCTAGCGATGCTGGTCGCGTACTTGGTACTGGCCGCGCAGTTTGAAAGCTTCATTAACCCGCTGGTGGTGATGTTCACTGTACCTATGGGTATCTTTGGTGGCTTCTTAGGTTTGGTGTTGATGAATCAAGGGCTCAATGTCTACAGCCAGATTGGTATGATCATGTTGATCGGTATGGTGACCAAAAACGGTATCTTGATCGTAGAGTTTGCTAACCAACTTCGTGACCGTGGCATTGAGTTTGAAAAGGCGATCATTGATGCTTCGGCTCGACGTTTACGTCCAATCTTGATGACGGCGTTCACCACACTAGCCGGTGCAATCCCATTAATTACTTCAACGGGCGCAGGCTATGAAAGCCGAGTGGCAGTGGGTACGGTTATCTTCTTCGGTATGGGTTTCGCGACACTGGTAACTCTGTTCGTAATCCCTGCGATGTATCGACTGATTTCTGGCTCAACACGCTCTCCGGGTCATGTGGAAGCGGTTCTAAATAAAGAGCTGAGCCATGACAACGTGGGAAGAAGCAGTCACGGTTAATGAACACGCACGGCTAATGAACATGGAATAGTGTAACAATATTGAAAAGCCTGCGTTTGCTCCTAGCGAATGGCAGGCTTTTTTTGTATAACAAACAGAGCTCAACGAATTAATACAATAAATCGAATAAAGGAAAGTAAAGTGGCTGAATTTAAATACAAAGATCTTTCTCAAGAAGAACAAGATAAGCTAGATGCAGCAACCTTTCGTCGCCTGTTAGCACACCTAGACAACAATAAGGATGTTCAGAACATCGACCTTATGATCTTGGCTGGCTTCTGCCGTAACTGTTTCAGCAAGTGGTATAAAGCGGAAGCTGAGCAACAAGGCCTAGACTTGGATATCGATGACGCTCGTGAGCGCGTATACGGCATGACTTACGATGAGTGGAAACAAAACCATCAGCCAAAAGCGACACCTGAGCAACTAGCGGCGTTTGAAGCGAAGCAGAAGCCAGAATAATTTGTTCTCGCTAGAAATTGATGAATAGAATAAACCAAAAAAGAGCCCATCAAGGGCTCTTTTTATTTTTGCGTCGGTGTTTGTTCTGTGGTTAAGCCAACTCACCCGTTTGCGAGAAAGCTTCTAGCTTCGCTGCATAAGGTTGTAGGTCACCGATATTCAGATTTACCCACTCGTCATTGAAGTAAGTGTCTAGGTAACGTTCACCGCTATCACATAGCAAAGTCACGATAGACCCTGTTTCGCCACGCGCTTTCATCTCACTGGCTAGCTGAAGCACACCGTACATGTTAGTACCGGTTGATGCGCCAACCTTGCGACCAAGAATTTCAGATAACCAATGTGTCGTTGCGATACTTGCTGCGTCTGGGATTTTTCGCATTTCGTCAACCACACCAGGAATGAAGCTTGGCTCTGCTCGTGGGCGACCAATACCTTCAATCTTGCTGAATGTATTGCCTTTCACGTTCGCATTGCCTGTTTGGAAGTATTCGTGGAATACAGAGTTTTCAGGGTCGACAACACAAAGCTTAGTTTCATGCTGTTGGTAGCGAATGAAGCGGCCGATAGTTGCAGAAGTACCGCCAGTACCTGGGCTCATTACTACCCAAGCTGGGACTGGGTGATCTTCCATCTGCATTTGATTGAAAATCGAGTTCGCGATGTTGTTGTTACCACGCCAGTCGGTTGCGCGCTCAGCGTAAGTAAATTGGTCCATGTAATGGCCATTCAGCTCTTCTGCTAAACGGCGAGACTCATCGTAAATTTCATCTGAGCGGTCAACAAGATGTGCTTGGCCGCCGTAGAATTCTATCTGCTCAATCTTCTTCTTCGCTGTGCATTTTGGCATTACTGCAATAAACGGAAGACCTAGTAGGCGAGCAAAGTACGCCTCAGACACGGCTGTGCTGCCTGATGAAGATTCAATGATCGTCGTTTCTGGACCAACCCAGCCATTACAGATAGCGTATAAGAACAGAGAACGCGCTAAGCGGTGCTTCAAAGAACCCGTTGGGTGTGTGCTTTCATCTTTAAGGTAAACATCAATGCCTTCGATACTTGGTAGTTCGAGCTTGATAAGGTGCGTATCCGCTGAGCGTTGGTAGTCCGCTTCAATTTTACGAATCGCGTTGTTAATCCATTGATGGTCAGTGCACATAAGCGTTCTCCTGATCGAGTGTAGGAATTCTTTGTAATTGGTATGGTTCTAATTTAGCTACAATCAGAGAGAAAAACTTTGCCATATTTGCTTTGTTTTGCTTAAATTGTAGAAAATAATTCTCTTTAAATGCGATTTGGTGAAAGTGTGATAGATGCCGTAGATAAAAAAATATTAGGATTACTGCAAGAAGACAGCACCCTGTCATTGAATGACATTTCTGAAGCGGTCAATCTCACCACAACGCCTTGCTGGAAAAGGCTTAAGCGCCTCGAAGAGAACGGCATTATTGAGAAAAGAGTCGCGCTGCTGAACCCAGAAAAGCTCGATCTTTCTTTTACCGCGTTCGTATTGATTAAAACCAGTGATCATTCTCATGAGTGGTATGGTCGTTTTGTGAATACTGTGTCGGAATTTCCAGAAGTGATGGAGTTCTATCGTATGGCTGGCGAATATGATTATATGATGAAGGTTCAGGTTAAAGACATGAAGTGCTTTGATGATTTCTATAAGCGCTTGGTGAATAGTATTGATGGTATCTCTAATGTGACCTCTACGTTTGCGATGGAACCATTGAAGTACACGACAGCACTGCCGCTTTAAACTCAACCTAATCTTAGGCTACCTATCGTTTCAGTTTAACTATCTTCTCAGTTTAGATCTCGTCTCTGCGATAAAGAAAAGGATTATTCATGTTTGCAAAAGTATCTACCGCTATCCAGCTGGTACTGGCGGTCGCCATTTTTTACTTGGGTTACACCATCTACTCATTGACTAATAAAGTCGGTGAAATCGTTGATACTTACCCGCAAGTTATCGAAGACATATCGGGCCTCACCAAAGGGCTCAAAGTAGAAGAGCTATTAGCGCTTGCAGAACATGTCAGCGATCTTGCTCCTCAGGTGTTAAACACTGTCGAAGAAGTTAGAAAGACGATCGATGATGTGAATCAAACCGTAGCCTCGGTCGACAACAAAATCCCTGCGATATTAGATGAAGTGAAAAATGTTCGAACGGAAGTCGAGCAGGTAAGAACCGATGTTATTCCACCAACATTAACTGAATTAAAGAGATACCGCGTAGACGTAATGCCACCAATGCTCGCTGAAAGTAAGTCTTACCGCGAACAGACTATTCCTGTCATCGTCACGGAATCTGAAATGCTACGAGCGGAAGTCCCAGGTATTTTGGCACAAGCTAATTTGTTAGCTGATAAGAGTAAGGAACTCGCTCAGGGAGCCGCTGAGGGCGCGGTGAAAGGCGTAGTGTTATCGCCATTTAACCTTCTACGAGACGCAGGTGATGGCATTAAAACGCGAGTTCAAGGCGAGTTTGAGCCAACGTTAGAAGTTGAGTAGGTTTTATTGATTTTTGCGTGACGAGTTTTCTTAAGCGTCATTAAAGAAAGAGGTTCATCGCGGCTTTCCG